>SKQZ01000376.1 GCA_007118765.1 Candidatus Hydrogenedentota bacterium | reverse complement strand
TGTCCGCCGACTTCGACGTGTACTAACACGCTGTCAGCCGGCGGCCTGCGCAAAACACCTGCTCTGGCGCAATCTTCACAGGCTCACGACAAAACCTGATGAAATATCCGGGTTAACCCGGTTGCTCTTGCATGGGTTGCGGCAAACGGTCTATGGGTGTATCTTCTTGGCCAGCCATGCCAGGTTTTCAGCGAACCGGGTCACGGTATCCATCGCTTCCTCGTCCTCATTGACCTCGCCCTTGTTCCGGCCAAAGCCCATGTTCCAATAGCTGCTGCCGGGTACCACCATGTCCATAATCATGAACCAGAACATCAACTGGGCAAGGGTAAAGTTCTGGCCGGCACGACGCGCCACTGCGAAAGGGCCGCCCAGTTTGCGCGCAAACACATTGCCATTGGCACGGGCCACGTACCCCGCGCGGTCGAGCAACGCCGTGATATTTGCGGAGGCAGAACCAAAATAGACCGGCGATCCCAGCACAATGATGTCGGCCTCGCGCATGGCGTCGTATATCTCCTGAAAAGCGTCGTCATGGGCCGCACACCGGTTGTCTTTGTTTTTGAAACAGGCGCCGCATGCGGTGCAGGGGTGTATTGTTTTGTCCGACAGATTTGTCATGGTACCGGTGATGCCTTCCGCAGCCAGCACAGACAAACATTTCTGCAGCAGCGCTTCCGTATTGCCGCCTGCGCGGGCACTGCCGTTGATGGCTATTGCTTTCATTACAACTCCCTTTCGATTGTTTTCACTCGGCTTTAACCCGCATATTTCACAAGAGTTCTGTTACGCCTGGGAATCTTACACCATATCAGGCACTTTGCTTGCCCGCCGACTTCGACGTGTACTAACACGCTGTCAGCCGGCGGCCTGCGCAAAGCACCTGCTCTGGCGCAATCTTGACAGGCTCACGACGAAACTTGGTGAAATATCCGGGTTAAGTATAGCGTGCCTGCGGATGAAATGAAACGGCGGCGGCCGTTGTGCCGGTGGGCCGAAACTCGCCCGCTTCGGTAACAACCACACTGACGTGGTCTTTTGCCCGCAAGGCGTCATAAATGGTTCTGTTATGCATGATATCCCTCATGCCGGGGTATCCGGGCGACCAGCGTTGCCCGCAGTCCGCCGCCACCGCCACCGACGTGCGCAACAGCACGTGCAGCCGCTCGGCCATGTCTTCGGCAACGCGATCAGACAAACCCTGCAGCAACAGGGCGGATTCGTAGTCATCGTTATGTTTGAACGATTCGACAATGCGCTCCACCTGCGCCCCGGCCGTGGCGATTTGCAAACCAATAACATCATAATCGCCATGCTTCCTGGGCGCAAAGTATTGCGCTCCCGACACAATATCTTCATTGCCTGCGCCCAATACTGATCCGAAGGTGATGCGTGTCAGTTCGCGTGTCGGCGCGTCGGGATCATACAGGATCACCTCGTCCCCTTCGCTGTGACACGGGAACAGGCCCATCACGCCCTGGGGTTGCAGCCATTGGTTTTCGTAAGCGCGGGCAATCCATTCTTCAAACAAGGCTTCCATCTCCGCCTCGTCATGGCCCTGCCGATCACGTCTTGACGGACCGCCGAAGCGCCAATTCAACGCAAACAGTGTCCGCTTGTCCATATAGGGCGCCAGATCAGGAAGCGTCACCTGTATGGCACGGTTCCGGAACCATTCAATCTGCTGCGGATAGGCGGGGTTAAGGGGCACCTCCCGGCGCGGCAGGGTTTCAAAAAGATGGGATTCCTTTTGCTGACGCATCTGTGCCAGCCTGTATTTCCGCTTGAGTTTGCGGCGGTTGTCTTCAAAATAGGCCGCCCGGTCCGCCTTGCCCATAAGCCGGTTCATCACATTAACGCCATCCATGGCGGTGCGACAATAAAATACATCGCCGCGCATCTTGTCCGGGTCTTCGCCGCCCGCCATTGCCACATAAGCGGCATGGCGGTCACTGACGGGCGCACCGCCCAGAAGCAAGGGGAAATCAAGGTGCTGCTCTTCCATCATTTGCGCCACGGTAATCATGTGATTTGACGTTTGCACGAGCAGCGACGACATGCCGATGGCGTCCGCATTATGTTCAACGGCGGCATCCAGAAATTGTTGCAGTGCGGTCATCACGCCAAGATCAATCACGCGATACCCATAGTTTTCGAGCAGCGTACATGCCAGATCTTTGCCGATGGAATGAACATCCTGATACACCGTGCCCAACACCACCGTCCCTTTGTATTGCCGCTCATCCGTACGCGCCACATCGCTATGATTGGCCAGATACTGCTCAATGAACCCCATGACCTGACGCATCACGTCGGCGGAACGCAGCAAGTGCGGCAACGAGACCTCACCCTGAGCAAAACCGTCGCCCAACTCCTTCATGGCCGCCATCAGCCTTTCGTTCACAAAGTCCAGCGGCGCCCAGTGTTCCAAAGCCTGCGCCGCCTGCAACACGATCTTGTCCTCATAGTGATAGCGGTGGCCGCGAAATTCAATCTCGCCCGGTACGCGCTCTTTATGGCCGTCCTTGATCTTTTCCGTAATGGCCACATCCACCTCAAGCGTGTCATATCCTGCCGTCGTCTTCTTCGCCGTGCCGCGTTTTTCCGCCGCAATAACTTCCAAG
Source organism: Candidatus Hydrogenedentota bacterium (assembly GCA_007118765.1). GTDB lineage: Bacteria > Hydrogenedentota > Hydrogenedentia > Hydrogenedentales > CAITNO01 > SLFT01. Next base: position 5,622 of record SKQZ01000376.1, on the reverse strand, counting down.
CGCTCAAAGGCATCCATGTCGCGCTGGAAAATAACCTGTCGGCCCAACTGGTAATGCGCCTTGTCGAGGTCTTGCGCATAGACATAGTGATTGGGATTGATGATGGCGGCATCCAGACCGCGTTTGCGCGCTTCCTCCAGAAACACGGACGTCAGCACCATGCGCATGTACGGTTTCGCGGCCAGCCCGTTGGTAAGGTTCCCCACGCCCAATATGGTTAATACATTTGGATAAGCCTTCTTCACCCGCGCTATGCCGTCGAGCGTTTCGAGCGCAAAATTGCTGCCCGGCGCACTTTCCGCGCCAATGGGAAACACGTTCACATCCACCATGATGTTCTCACGCGGCAGTCCGTGGTGTTCGTGGGCACGTTCGAGAATATCCCGCGCCACGGCCAGTTTCTCTTCCGCCGTGGCGGCCGGGCCTTTCGGCCCGGTACAGAGGGCCACATACATGGGATCATGGTCGCGGGTCGCCTCAATAACGGCGTCCATCTTCAGTATGCCCGGCGCTGTTTCTTCCAGGGAGATGGAGTTGAGAACAGGCCTGCCGGGATACACTTTGACGGCGGCGGCAAGGGCATCGGCCTGAAAGGAATCCAAACTCATGGCGCCGGGGAAATCCGCCGTTTGATGGTGAACCACTTCGCACAGCGTGGCCACCGTGTCCAACATGTTGGAGTCCATGCAAACGTCAATGATCTCGCAGCCAAGCCCGCGGGTCTGCTCACGAACAACCCCATCAAGCACATCGTGGTTGATGTTCCCGTCATTTTCAACGGCTTCCCGCACTTTCTTTGAACCACGGATATTCAGACGCTCACCAACGCGAATCAGGTTGTCGGCATCCTCCAAACATACGGCGTTTTGCGGGCCGGACACATAGCGACGCGGGTCGGGATTCCGCTCCTTGGGCGTGGTGCTCCGCACCATGTCGCTGAGCGCGGCGATATGCTCGGGCGTGGTACCGCAACACCCGCCCACAATGCTCACACCCATGTCGGCCACAAACCGCTGCATGTACGCGGCAAACTTGTCCGGCGCAAACCGGAACACTGTTTTGCCGCCTTCGGACACGGGCAGTCCGGCGTTGGGCGCCACCGACACGGGCAACGGCGAAAAGCGGCATATCTTCTCAACCGTTTTTTCCATCAAATCCGGGCCAATGGAACAGTTGATGCCGAAAACGTCAATACCAATGCCCTGCAACGTCACCAGCGCGGCATGAATGTCCGTATTGAACAATTGCATCCGCCCGTAGGCGTCCACCGTCACCTGCGCCATAATGGGCAGCTGCATATTCCGCGCACGCAAGGCGCGTTTGGCGCCAAAGACGGCCGCCTTCAGTTCGAGTATGTCCTGCTGGGTCTCAAAGAGCAGGACATCCACGCCGCCATCAATGAGTCCCAGGCTCTGTGCATAGAAGTTTTCGCTTATTTGATCAAAATCCGCATGGCGCAGGTTGGCCGTGGTGGCGGACACGACATAGTTTGATGGGCCCATCGCGCCTGCCACAAACAATGGTCGTCCGTCATACTCCGGTTGTTGACGATACTGTTCCTGTGCCTGTCGCGCAATATGCGCCGCACGCCGGTTTAAGTGGTATGCAATGGACTCAATATCGGCACACCGCAGATCGATTTCGTCAGGCAACGCCTCAAATGCGTCCGTTTCCAATGCGGAAAAATCATATTCGCCCAATCGCAACGGGGATGCGCCAAAGGTATTGGTCTCCACCACATTTGCGCCGGCGGCATAAAACGCCCGATGGATATCACCCACGGCATGGGGCTTCGAAAAACACAACAAATCCGCCAACATCTTGAAATCAGCGCCGCCATAACGGGCCTCGCTCAGGCCCAGATTCTGAATCATGGTACCGGCAGCCCCGTCAAAACACAACGGTTTGTTATGAATATGTTCTAAAAAGCACGAGGTCATTACAACAATACGCTCCTCTCATGATTGTAGATATCTGTTTCGCCATCATTGTCATTGCAGCAAATGCGTAGCACACGCCCGCCGCATCATAAAGGGATAAACGCGCCATGACTTGTAGAATCCGGGAGATCCCCGGCGAAATATCCGGCTAACCGCCCAGAGCGCGCCGTAGCCGGGACTCGAATCCGGACAGCACGTATTCGCTTTCCACCGTGTCGCCGAAAACACTCGCGCTGCCGCGCAGTTGAAATCCGTGGGCACTTTGCAGATACCTTCCGATTGCCTGCGCCGCATTTTCTACGGCAAGACGCACATCGGTCGCCTCAACCGCCGTACCACACACAATTTCGGCCACAAATACCAGTCGGTCATCGCCGGCCAAGTCGCCCGTGAGACGCACATCAAGAATCGCAGGCCACAACTGCCGCATGCGGCGCTCCAGGTTCGCATCCGCCCACGGCACAACCGCACGCGCCAGGGCGCCGTGCAATTCCATGAGTGCGCCATTGCGGTTGTTGACGCCCACCTCAATAAAATGCCGGCCTGTCACCGGCGGCGGCGCGATGGGCACATAATCAGGCCATGACGCTGAAACCGCCTCGCGTGTGGCCGACGGAATCGGAAGCGTGGCCGTGGCAATCAGTTGTCCCGTGCTTTGTCGCGACATCCGTTGCTGTTCCCAGCGCAGGGGGTAGAGGGCGCGAAAAAACCCGGAACCGTCAACCAGACTGTCAAAGGCTTCGGAAGCCGGGTGTTCGCGCACAAACAACAACACGCCAAAATGCTCCGGCGAACGGTGGTCCAGCAGAAAGGAAAACTCGAAGGGCATTTTGTGTATCCATTCGGTACGGAACACAAACTGCTGTAACGAGCTTACCTTTGGAACACCGGAGATATAGCGCGAACCCGTCGGGGCCAGCGACGACACATACGATTGCACAAGCACAGGCTTGGTCACAAGCCGCACCGCCGTATCCTGTGCCATGAGCGGCTCATGAAATACGCCGTAGGTGGGACGAATAAAGAAAAAGTAATACAGGCCCACACCTATAACAAGCACAATCGGCACGGCAATCAATACTGCCTGTATGCGCGTTTTATCCAGTACAACCTTCATGCATGCATGATACCACAGCGTCGCCGCCAAAATCTTGCAAAACAACGCCAATGACACACACAAATCCCCCGCTGGCATCACTGGATTACAGGTGTGTTACCGTCACCCCGAAGAGCAAAACATCGCCGATTTGAAAAAAGCCCCCCTGCTCAGTCATGCTATGGGTTCACTGGATCACTGGTTTTTCGTTGCATGCGTCTCAGTACCACATCCATCGGGAACCATGGGAAACAAACAAGCACGCAACACACGGCATAAGCCCGGGTCCACCGTATTGCGGATTGGATACACCCCCGGCGCGACAAGCCGGATGCTTGTCTTTTTCCGTTTTGGACACGGCGAAGCACGCGAAGAGATTAGGTAAAGACCACATAGGAATAAACCCAAGAGTTACTGAGAGGAGGACATTGTATTATGGCTTCGGAAGCAAAACAGGAGCAAAGCATCTCCCAAAACGCGCGAATCGAACAGGATCGCCAGCTTATCCTGGACGCAAGAGCCAAAGGCCGTCTGCCGATGCTCGGCGCCTTTGTGCGTCTTTCCGGTCCCGGATGGCTGCAGAGCGCCATTACTTTGGGCGGCGGTTCGCTGTCGGGCAGCCTGTATCTGGGTGTGCTTGGCGGTTTCATGTTCATGTGGCTGCAACCATTGGCCATGATCGCCGGCATTATCATGCTGAGCGCCATCGCCTATGTGACGTTGTCCACGGGCAAGCGGCCCTTGGGCGCGATCAATGAGCACATTAACCCGGTACTGGGCTGGGGCTGGCTGTTCGCCTCCATGATGGCGAACCTTGTGTGGTCGTTGCCACAGTTTGCGTTGGCGACGGCAGCCCTGCGCCAGAACCTGTTGCCCGGTATATTCGGCGATCAGGGCATGATCCCCGGTTTTTATGGCCAGTTAAGTGTCAGCATACTGGTGTTGGCCGTCGCCATGACCGCCGCCATGTTGTATACCACCGGCGGCAAGGGTATGAAGATATTTGAAGTGGTGGTGAAGGGCATGGTCGGCATTACCGTCATTTGCTTCATAGGCGTCGTGGTGCGGTTGACCATGCTGGGACAGTTGCCCTGGGGCAGCATTGGACGCGGCTTTATCCCCAACCTGCGGCTGTTGTTCGAGCCGACGCCGGATCTGATGGCGCTTATCAATCAGGTGGCCGAAGACCAGCGCGTCTTCTGGGTTGACATGATCGTGCATCAGCAGCGCAGCGTTATGATCAGCGCCGCCGCCACGGCCGTGGGCATCAACATGACCTTTCTCTTCCCCTATTCCATGTTGCGTAAAGGCTGGGACAGAGACTTCCGCGGCTTGGCCATTTTCGATCTTTCCACGGGCCTTTTCTTCCCCTTCCTGCTCGCCACCAGCTGCGTGGTCATCGCGTCGGCCTCGCAGTTCCACGGACAGGTGGGCGCGGGCCTGCTCGGTGAAATTGATCCGGAAACCGACCAAGTTATCGAACCTGCGCCCAACCTCGTCGGCAGCTTCAACCGCAACCTGGAAGCGCGGCTTGCCATGGAAATCGGCGAAGAAGAAATTGAAGCCATGCGCGAACGTGACGAATTGGAAGGCACCGATACGCTGGCACAGCGCATTGACGCGCTTCCCCAAGCCGACAGGCTTATGGCCGCAGTGCTTGCGCGCCGCGACGCATTCAACCTGTCAGATGCATTGTCGCCGCTGGTGGGTCGCAGATTCTCCCATTATGTGTTTGGCCTTGGCGTGCTCGGCATGGCCATGGGCGCGGCCACCATGCTGATGCTGATTAACGGGTTGTGCTTCTGCGAACTGCTGAACCTGCCCGCCCGCGGCTGGCCGCAACGGGCCGGTTCGTTGATGGTGTGCGTGGGCGTGCTGGGTCCCTTCTTCTGGGGCGATGCGCAGATGTGGCTCGCCATCCCCACCTCGGTGTTTGCCATGACGCTGCTGCCCTTTGCCTACTTCAGCTTCTTCGCGTTGATGAACCAGAAGACGCTGCTCGGCAACGACATGCCCACCGGCCTGCGCCGCATCTGGTGGAACACTCTGATGGCCATCGCCGCCGGTCTGGCTGCCTTCGCGAGCTTCTATTCGCTCTGGTCGCGCATCCAGTGGTATGGTGTTGGACTGATAGTGATTGTGCTGGCACTGATGGGCGCTGTCCACATTTACCGCAAATCCCAGGAACAAGCCGCCGCATAATAGCTTTTACATGACCACAGACGGGCCGACGGACATGACGCCGTCGGCCCTTTTTGTTAACCCGCATATTTCACAAGATTTCTGTTGCGCCTGCGAATCTTACACCATATCAGCCGCTTTGCTTGTCCGCTGACTTCGATGTGTAATAACACGCTGTCAGCCGGCGGCCTGTGCAAAACACCTGCTCTGGCGCAATCTTCACAGGCTCACGACGAAACCTGATGAAATATCCGGGTTAATGACATTCGGATTCTCCCGTCATTCCCCTGCTATACTATGGGCAGCAGCAAAGGAGACCGTGTATTTTATGCAACTGCCGAAGAGCTTCTTATACGGCGCAACCGTCGGCGCACATCAGGTGGAAGGCGCGGACTTTGAGAGCGA
>SKQZ01000036.1 GCA_007118765.1 Candidatus Hydrogenedentota bacterium | reverse complement strand
ATTGGGCCGAGAAATTGGAACTGCCGCTGGACAAGGCGGCGGCGGCACTGGACGACCCGCCCACGCTTCAAGGTCTGGTGCGCGCCAAAACGATGAAAGCAGGCGGAGTGGGATATGTTTTGGCGCAGCAAGAGGCCTTCCCCGCCCTTGACGCTGTAAACCGGTTAATCCTCGACAACGGCGCTATCCCGACCTTTGCCTTTCTCGACGGTACATCATCGGGTGAGGCCCGCATGGACGAACTGTTCGATGTGATGACGGCAGCAGGCGCCGCCGCCGTGAATATCATTCCCGACCGCAACTGGAACATTGCAGATCCGGACGTGAAGGCACTAAAACTGAGGCATTTGGACAACTTTATCGTATCAGCGCGGGCGCGTGACCTGCCCATATTTATCGGGACCGAAATGAATGCGCATGGGCAGCGTTTTGTGGACGATTTGGATGCACCGGAATTACGTCCTTATTTTGACGATTTCCGCAGCGGCCTGAACATATTAAATGGGCACACGCTGTTGCAGGCCCACGCGGGTATGGGCTATCTCAGCGATTGGGCGGCGGATGCATTTGCCAGCACGGCGGACAAGAACCGCTTTTTTGCGCTCTTCGGGAAAAGCATCATCCCGGGAGACGCAAATGACCTGGCGGAAATCTCGCCCGAAATGACCCCACAGCAGTTGTTGAAAGCCCTGCCATAGCACCCTGCGACGGGCAAACATAAAAAAGAGAGGCCGTTATCACGACGGCCTCTCTTTCGGTATCTATGTTTTCAGATGCTATTCCACCTGATATTCACCGCGATCAACAAGCTCGATACGCGCAATTTCAGCGGCATCGCCCAGCCGGTTGCCAAGGCGCAGGATTCGGGTATATCCGCCGGGCCGGTCGGCATAAGACGGGCCAATTTCATTGAATAGTTTCCGCACAACAGCATCGTCACGCAGTTTGGCAAACGCGCGCCGCCGATTGGCAACCGTATCCGTCTTGGCGAGCGTTATAAGCGGCTCCGCAAACCGTCGCAACTCTTTTGCCTTGAACACGCCGGTCTCGATGGCATCATGCTTAAACAATGCGACTGCCAAATGCTTCATCGTTGCTTTTCTGTGGGCGGTATCACGTCCCAACCGTCTTCCTGACTTTCTATGACGCATGAGTATATTCCTTAATCCGTATCGTTATCGTCAACGTCTGATGCATCACCGTCATCATCGGCAGAGGCTTCGACGTCACCTGTAGTTGCTGCTTCATCATCACTTTCATCTGCGGCAGCGTTCCGCATCCCGAAAGTTAACCCGAAAGTGTCCAATATGGCCCTGATCTCTTCCAGCGACTTCTTGCCAAAGTTGGGGAACTTCAACATTTCGCTTTCCGTATAAGAAACCAGTTGTCCCAACGTGCTGATTTGCGCCGCTTTGAGGCAGTTTGCCGACCGGGCACTCAAGTCAAGTTCATCCACATGGCGCGCAAACAAACGCATTTGTTCGGCGTTTTCGGCCAGTTTGGCATCGGCTTCCAGCGCTTCTTCGTCCAGTTTGCGCGCGAAGAGATCAAAATGCTCGATAAGCAGATTGGAGGCGTGACGGACCGCTTCGTCGGGGGCGATGGAGCCGTCGGTCCACACGTCCAGAAGCAAGCGATCATAATCGGTCATTTGACCGACACGCGCATCTTCCACCTGGAAATTGACTTTTGTAACCGGCGAGAAATTGGCATCCAAATAGATGGTGCCCAAGGGCGCATGTTCAAATTCAAACTCTTCGGCATTGACGTAGCCGCGCCCGCGGGCAACTTTGATTTCCATTTTCACCGAGGCATCGCTGCTGACCGCCGAAAAGACCACTTGGTCCGGGTTAAAAACCTCAATCTCCTGATCTGCGAATAAATCGCCCGCCGTCACAACGCCTTCACCTTCATGATCAAACGTAAAAATAACGGATTCGCCTTCGTTCAATCGGATGCGGCACCGTTTCAAATTGAGGACAACATCCGTGGTGTCTTCATGAACACCGGGGATGGCCGAAAACTCATGGGGCACATCTTCAAACCGGATGGCCGTTACCGCGCTGCCTTCAAGGGAGGCCAGCAATGCACGGCGCAGCGCGTTGCCGATGGTGGTGCCGTATCCGCGTTCGAAGGGCTCGGCAATAATGCGCGCGAAATACTCGTCCGCGCCTTCTTCAATGCGATATACCTTTGGAATGGTAAAATTATTTTCGTTCATGTGTACACGCCTCTCCAGACTCTCGTGCCAACTGTTCTTGATTCGAAAAGAAACAGACTACCCGAATGCACAAACGCGCCACGGCGGCCAAGGCGCCGCGGCGACTTGATTAAACCCGCCTGCGCTTGGGCGGGCGACAACCGTTGTGAGGGATGCGCGTAACATCGCGAATCAAAGTTACTGTTAACCCGCACGCTTGGATGGCGCGAATGGCTGATTCACGCCCTGCGCCGGGGCCGTTCACATAAGCACGCACTTCCCGGAGTCCCAGATCGAGCGCCTTTTTGCCCGCTTGCTCCGCGGCAAGCTGTGCTGCAAACGCGGTACTCTTGCGCGAACCTGAAAAGCCAACCTGCCCGGCGCTACACCACGATATCACGTTGCCTTGCGGGTCGGTGATCGAAATGATGGTGTTGTTAAAAGTCGCCTGAATGTGCGCCACGCCTGATGTGACGTTTAACGCCTGCTTGCGTCTCTTTGCCTTGCCTTTTCGTTTCTCTTTTGCCACGTTCAATTCTCTCCTGGCACTACGCCGTCTCTATATCATGTTTCGGGCGTTAAATGAATTGCCGCCCGGCAAAAACCTATTTTTTCTTCACCACCGCCATGCGTCTCGGTCCCTTGCGCGTACGCGCATTGGTATGGGTACGCTGTCCGCGGACGGGGAGGCCGCGCTTATGACGCAGACCACGATAGGCGTTAATGTCCATCAACCGCTTGATGTTCGCATTCACCTCGCGTCGCAAATCGCCTTCCACTTTGTACTCGTTTTGCAACGCATTGGCAATCTTTGTGACTTCCTCGTCCGTAAGGTCACGCACACGCGTGCTGTGGTCCACACCGACCATGTCAAGCAGTTTCTTGGCGCGGGTCGGCCCGATGCCATAAATCGCCTGAATACCAAATTCAACGCGTTTTTCGCGCGGAAGTTCTACACCAACTATACGTGCCATGTACGTTTTCTCCCATGCATATTGGGCTTTGCAGTTTCTGTGCTGTAATGCTGCCACCACTGCGACGCACCAGTGCGTCGCACTTAATTCCATCTATGTGTTCGGCGGGCTGCTGCCGCGCCGTGTCGTGTTCTCTATTTTTGACGGTAGGTAATGCGGCCCCGGGTCAAATCATACGGGGACATTTCCACCTTAACCACGTCGCCGGGCAGAATACGAATGTAATGCATGCGCATTTTCCCGGAAATATGCGCCAAGATTTTATGACCGTTTTTCAGTTCCACCCGAAACATGGCATTGGGCAACGTCTCCATTACCGTGCCTTCAACTTCTATGGCCTCTTCTTTCATGCGCGTTCCACTATAATCAAGTTCCGTTTCCAATTTTTCCGCGGCTTACATTTTAGTCCGACCTGTCACCCCAACGGAGCGTATCGGCCCATGACAAAATCTCGCCGCCTTCTTCACGCACCACCACGCTATGTTCAAAATGAGCGCTTGGCTTGCCGTCCCGAGTGACAACGGTCCAGCCGTCCTTAAGCACACGCACTGTGCCGCTGCCAACCGTGACCATCGGTTCAATGGCCAGCACCATGCCGGTTTTTAACCTCGGGCCCGGCGACCCGTTATCATAGTTCAGAATCTGAGGCTCTTCGTGCATTTCCAAGCCTATGCCATGGCCCACAAAATCACGAACCACATCAAATCCGGCGTCGCGACTGGTCTTTTCAATCACAACACCAATATCATTCAAGCAATTGCCTGTGCGCGCGGCACGAATGGCACGCGACAAGGCCAAATCCGTTACGTCCAGCAGGTGCTGACGTTCGGCATCCACCGCGCCACAGCAGTGTGTGGTCGCCGCATCGCCGTAATAACCTTTGTAACAGGCGCCAATATCTATGCTCACAATCTGGCCGGCGCACAATTTGCGGTCGCCGGGAATCCCATGCACCACCTCGTCTTCCACGGATATGCACGTAGCCGCGGGAAAACCACGGTACCCTTTGAATGCGGGCCGCGCATCCGCTGCACGAATAACCGCTTCCACTATCTTGTCAATCTCACGGGTGGTTACACCCGGCGCCAAGGCCTCTTTCGCCGCACAATGCGCTTCGGCAACAATCTGATTGGCCTGCCGCAACAGCGCGATTTCTCTTTCGCTGCGTATGGCAATCATCCGAAACACCCGGCGGGTAATCGCCTGCCCTTCCCGTCATGCCGGTTAATTCCTGTACATGCTACGAAAGCAGGGCAGTATATCATATGCGTATGAGTCATTGCACGTTGTTTATCCGGGCCGTTACATCCGCCGCGAGCGTATACGACCGCCGCGACTGCTTCCAAACCCTTCATAATGGCGCATTACCAGGTGTTGCTCAATCTGTTTGACGGTATCCAATGCAACACCCACGAGAATCAACAGGCTTGTGCCGCCGAAAAAGTGGGCGATATGCGGGTCCGGAACACGCAACACCTGTATAATGACCACCGGTATAAGCGCGATGCAAGCCAAAAAGAAAGCGCCGGACCATGTGATCAGGCTCATGACACGGCCTAAGTAGTCCGCAGTGGCCTTGCCGGGACGGACACCAACGATCACGCCGCCATACTTCTTCATATTATCGGCCATTTCTGCTGGTCGAAATGTACTGGCCGTGTAAAAGAACGCGAAAAAGATAATGAGGATGGCATAAATAGCGTTATACACCAAACCCATCGGATTCAGCGCCATGTTAATGCCTGTTTCCAACCAGCCCCAGCCCGGCGGGATACGAAGGTTCCGCAACAGCGCATCGGGCAGCATCAAAATGGAACTGGCAAAAATAATGGGAATAACACCCGCCTGATTAACGCGCAGCGGCAAGTAGGTACGTTGCCCGCCGGAAACACGACGACCTTTCACTTGCCGCGGATACTGGACCGGTATTCGCCGCTGGCCGGTGGTAACCAAAATTGCGCCCGCGATAACGAATACCATGGTGAAGGCCAACACGATGGCCGTTGCCATTGAAATCTGTCCCGTACGCATCAGACTAAACAGGTTTCCAACCGCTGTCGGCATTCCCGCCACAATACCGACAAAAATCACCAACGATATTCCATTTCCAATGCCGTGCTCGGTAATCTGCTCGCCGAGCCACATGATAAAGGCGGTGCCGGCTGTCAATGTTATCATGGTCAACAGAATAAAAAAGATGCCGGGATTCGGCACGATTTCGCGGCCAAGTCCCTGCAAGTAAACGGCTATACCAACAGATTGCACAATACACAGGCCGATAGTGCCATAACGCGTATAATCGTTGATCTTGCGTTGTCCTTCCTGGCCCTGCTTTTGCAATTCTTCGAGGGCAGGCACCACGTTGACCAACAGAGACAAAATAATGGAGGCGGTAATATACGGCATAATGCCCAGGGCGAATACCGTGGCCCGCGTGAACGCGCCACCGGTAAACATATCATAAAAGCCCAGCAACCCTGTTCCGCGGCCCAACATGGAGGCCAATGCACTGCCATCCACACCTGGCACGGGCACATGTGACCCCAGCCGATAAATGGTCAGCATGAGCAGCGTAAAAATAATGCGGCTCTTTAATTCTGGAATCTTAAAGGCGTTTTTAAAGGCTTCAATCGGTTCAGCCACAATATCACTCCTTGCCGGTGAACAGTATCAAAACAGTTTATTCTTCTTCTTGCGTCTCATCCGCATTGTCGTCTGATGTGGCATCGGGCGTGTCATTCTCAGCTGCCCCATCGGCTTTCGGCGGCGCATCCACGACGGCGGGGCCGCTGGCTGCCGGTGCAACAGCTTCGGTGTTTTCCACCATCGGCGTTAGCGTAAAACTACCGCCAGCCTTTTCAATCTTTTCAATAGCGGCAGCACTGGCCGCCTGCAATTTTACATTAAACGGCTTGGTCACTTCGCCGCGGCCCAACAGCTTTACGCCACCACGTTCAAATTTCACGACACCCTTCTCTTGCAGTATCTCGGCGGTAATGTCGCCACCATCCGCAAACCGTTCTTCCAGCACATCCAGATTGACCGCCGCCATGGGGTGTCTGTTCTCGTGATGGAATCCGCGCTTTGGCAGACGACGATGTATGGGCATCTGGCCGCCTTCATAGCCGGGCTTACTGGAATAACCCGACCGGGCTTTCTGGCCTTTGGCGCCGCGGCCGCTGGTTTTTCCCGTACCGCTGCCCTGGCCGCGCCCTACGCGTTTTCTATTCTTCCGCGCACCGGGCGCGCTTTTCAATGTATGAAGTTCAATAGTCATTTTCAATCCTTCCATCATTCTGCTGCACTAAACGCGGCAGACGATGTGACCTGTCATGGTTTGTTGTTTACACCACCTCTGAAACATCAAGACCACGGTCGGCGGCGATTTCTTCCGCTTTTCGCAGCTGCTTTAGTCCCTCGATGGTCGCCCAAACAATGTTTGTCGGACAATCCGATCCCAGCGACTTGGTGAGGATGTTTTCATAGCCGGCAGCCTCAACCACGGCACGCACAGGGCCGCCCGCAACAATACCCGTACCGCGGGACGCCGGTTTCAGCAGCACCTTGGCCGCACCCAGCCTTCCCAATACTTCATGGGGCACAGTGGAATTCACCACCGGCGTCTGGATCATTTCTTTGCGGGCCTTTTCAATGCCTTTGCGAATTGCTTCGGGCACTTCGGCGGCTTTGCCAAGGGCAGCGCCGACACGACCTTCGCCGTCGCCTACAACGACCAACGCGCTAAAATTAAAGCGTCGTCCGCCTTTGACCACTTTCGCCACACGGTAGATTTTGACAACATGCTCAATAAAGTTGTCGTCTTCTTGCTGGCGGGCATCAGCATCCCGATCCCGCTTGCGTCCCGTTCTTTCGCCTCTTCTATCTTGTGTTGCCGTGCTCAAATGCAATTCTCCTAAAACTGTAATCCAGTTTCTCGCGCCGCATCTGCCAGCGCCTTGATTCTGCCATGATAAAGTCTGCCGCCTCGATCGAAACACGCTTGCGTAATGGACAGTTCCTTGGCTTTCTCGCCGATTTCTTTGCCCACGATTTTGGCCGCTTCAATATTACCGCCATACACCGGAAGTGTGCGCGAAGATGCAGCAGCCAAGGTATGCCCGGTGGTGTCATCAATAAGTTGTGCATAAATATGCTTCGCTGTACGCGTAACACGCAAACGCGGGCGTTCGGGAACGCCACTCATCTTTTTGCGCAAACGCGCTACGCGCTTTTTCAGCATAACCCGTTTTACATTTGTGTTTGCCATATAATGCCTTTCCATACAGGCCGGCGGCGTTTTGCAACGCGGTTATCGGCGCGCTGCCTGGTGCCGCTATGCGCCGGTTTTGCTTTCTTTGCGAAGTACGTATTCGCCTTCGTATCGGATACCTTTGCCTTTGTAAGGCTCGACGGGCCGCAGTCTGCGGATTTCGGCGGCCACCTGACCTACTTGTTGCTTATCAATGCCGGACACATGAATGGTCTGTGTTCCCTCCACCTCAAGCGTAATACCGTCTGGCGGGGTCACAACAACCGGGTGGCTGTAACCGACTTGTACATTCAGGTTCTTTCCTTGTATGGAGGCACGATAGCCCGTACCTTCAATAAGCAAGGTCTTCTTATAGCCTTCGCTTACGCCGACCACCATGTTATTGATGAGCGCACGCGTAAGGCCATGAAGCGCACGGTGTTCAATTTTTTCGCTTGGGCGGGAGACATCAATGGCGCCTTCCACTTCTTTAATAATGATATCAGGCGCAAATGACGCTTCGAGCGTTCCCTTGGGACCCGTGACCTTCAGGTGGTTGTCGCGCAGATCGCACTTCACACCGTTGGGGATCGGCACCGGTAATTTTCCTATTCTTGACACTTTATTTAATCTCCTGCGAAACGGTTGTTATCATTGACGACAGCGGCGGCATTACCACACTTCACACAGTACCTCGCCGCCCAGTTTTTCTGCGCGGGCACGCTTGTTGGTCATCACACCCTTTGATGTACTGATAATGGAAACGCCCAATCCGCTGCGCACTTGCTGGATGTCGCCATGCTTCACATACACACGCAAACTTGGCTTGCTAACTCGCTTCAAGCCTTTCAATACGGGCTGTCTGTCTGACAAGT
>SKQZ01000207.1 GCA_007118765.1 Candidatus Hydrogenedentota bacterium | reverse complement strand
CACTTTGCTTGCCCGCCGACTTCGACGTGTACTAACACGCTGTCAGCCGGCGGCCTGCGCAAAGCGTCTGTTCTGGCGCAATCTTCACAGGCTCACGACGAAACCTGATGAAATATCCGGGTTAAAAGCGTATGTTACCGCCCGCCGTGGTGCGGGGGTCAGCCCAAGAGCAATCCCCGTCGAGAAAGACGCATTAAGAGACAGCAATGTTCATTGCGTTCAGATGCGCTTGCAACTGACGTCTAGCCCACGGGTACATACTCCTTGGAGTGTCATCATACGCGATTTCAAGGAGTGATTCAAATGTGCGTGCCCCTTGTTCCAGTGCAGTGCGGATGCGTGCCGCCCTCATTCTTCGGTGTGCGATGGTGTGTTGGATATGTGCCGGGCCTGCGTGACCCATGAGCGGGGCCCCGTGTGCCGGGATGGTCATGCGCGGTGTGAGGGTGGCGATTCGCTCCAAGCTGCGCATATATGCATTCATATCGCCGCCACATTCCGGATCGATTACGACCGTTCCGGGATTGGCGATTAAGTCGCCGCACATCAACGTATCCGTAGTCTTCTCGTAGAAAGTGAAATGCCCGGGATGATGACCGGGGGTATGAATGCACCGGATGCGCCAAGGGGGCGTGCCTGCAAGCTCAATACAGGCATCATGGACGAGCGAAATATCTTTTTCCCGGCAGGACGCATGGGCGTAGACAGGTACATTATACCGTCGCCCCAGCCGATGCGCAGCGGCGCTGTGATCGAAATGGTCATGGGTCAGCAAAATGGCATACAAATCGCCGCCCGCCATTTCCAGTATTTCATCAAGATGCCGTTCAAAACGTTTCCATGCCACGGTATCATCAATGCCGGGATCAATAATCGCCAGTTCCGTTTCGCCAACCAGGACGCAGTTGGTGTGATTTGCAGGCGGCAGGGTCTTGCTCACGAGCGGCACGATATGAATGCCGTGCTCAGGTTCAATGTATTCAAAAATAAGCTCGGAGAAACCGGGCGTATGCTGCAACCGCTCTAATGCCTCGTGCAACGGCAACATCGCCAGGCGGCGCAACACAAACGCAACAGGCGTTGACAGCTGGATGCTGTCTTTGGCGCGCAGGTCGAGGGCTTCACACACATTCAGCCAAGTCGTATCCGTAATCTCGCCGTCGTCGCCAATGGGGGAGGCCGGTTGCAGTGTCTCACTGCGGTATAGGAAGTATTGCGTATCGAAACGCTTGGGCGCAAAGGTGGGCGTTACCCAGCGGCTGACCGGCACAAACCGGTCTCCGGGGATATGCAACCCGGCTTCATCAAGACGGACCTCAAAGACCTCAGGCTGTTGCAATAGTTCAGCACGCCATGCCGCTTGTTGTTGTTCCGTCACTTCGGCGCCCGTTGCGAGCAAAACACCGGTTTCCTCGAAGAGTTCGCGTACAGCTGCGGTGACCGCCCGGGCAAGTTCGCCATCGTCAACAGCGCGCACACACCGTCCCGTATCCGCATGGGAGATGCCGCCCCCCGGGAAAGCGTGGTGACCGCCCATAAACGCAAGCGATGTATTTCGTTGCACCAGCAATACGGATGAAGTTGTCTGTTCAAATAAAATCACCGCCGCCGCTTTACGCGGCGCAACCCCCGCGTCACGCTCGTAATTCAACCATGAAGTCATCTTTTCTCCCAATAGCTATTTTGCCCGGCAGCCTGTGTATGCTATTGTATAGCATTTCCGCAACCAATTGGCATGGAGTTGTTTTTTTATGGAGCAGTATCACTTTGAAGGCACGGATAAGTATTACCTCGAGCCTGAGTTGAAAGCCGTGGTCAATATCGCCCTGGCCATGGAAAAGCCCTTGTTGTTGACCGGAGAGGCGGGCACGGGCAAAACGCAGCTGGCGCTTGAAGCGGCACGCGCTCTCAAGTTGCCTGTGGAGATGCTCCGCTGCAAATCCACCATCAAGGGCGAGGAAGCCTGTTATACCCAGGACACGGTGCTGCGGTTGAACGATGCCCGTTTTGGTTCCGGTGAAACAGGCCGACACGTGCATAACTTTTATGATTACGTGGTGTGGGGGCCCATTGGCCGAGCATTTCGGGCCGAAGACAAGGTGGTGTTGCTGTTGGACGAAATTGACAAGACGGAGTCGGACGTGCAGGATAACCTGCTGGACATTCTGGAGGAATGCCAATTCACCATACGCGAGGTCAACGAAACGGTGAAGGCAAAAGTGCGGCCTGCCATCTTCATCACGTCCAATGCCAAACGAGAGTTGTCTGATCCTTTCCTGCGCCGGTGTTTTTGTCATCATATCGCCTTCCCCTCGCCCGAGGATATGCGCCATATTGTGGCGCTTCACTATCCGGATACGCATCCAAAACTGCTGGAGACAGCCATCGCCATTTTTTATGAACTGCGGGAAAGGGGGTTTGAGAAGCCCCCCGCCACCAGCGAGTTGTTGGACTGGATAGGAGCGTTGGAAAAGACGGATACCATGCCTGATCCCGAGTTCCCGCCGCTGACGGGCATCCTCCTTAAACGGAGCGGCGATATTTTGCGGCACCGGCGCGGTGATGTGCGCCGCCGCCAGTATTGATACGCGCCGCGCCGTAGTGCACGATATGCGGAACGTCCGTGGTCCTTCGTTCCGATAAAGCCATCACAAAAGGTACCGTAGAAATGACGTCTGTGTCAGAACATACGCCAAATACACACACGAACGCCTTGTTTGTGGACTTTGTGCGGTTGCTGCGCGAGTATGGCGTGCCGGTGGGACTGCGGGAATTACTGGAACTGAACCGCGGCTTTGAACAAGGGGTTGTTGCCGGGCTGGATGACTTGTTTATTTTCATGCGCCTGGTGTTCGTGAAGCGCGTGGAACATGCGGATGGGTTCGAACGCGCCTTTGCGTTGTACTTTTACGACATTGATATTCCCGCTGTTGCGGAGGGTGATTATGCTCTTTTCAACACCGACCAGTTTCAACGGTGGCTGGAAAAAGAAGTGCGCGAAGGACGTCTCCCGAGACGCGCACTCTGGGAGTTTACGCCCGAAGAGCTGATGAAACGGTTTTGGGACACCTTGCGCCAACAGATGGAGGAGCATCATGGCGGCAGCCGGTGGGTCGGCACCGGCGGCAATTCGCCTTTCGGACACAGCGGCAACGCAGAACGGGGCACCCGCGCCATGGGCGCCTCGCGCAACCGTTCGGCGCTGAAAGTTATTGGCGACCGCCGGTATATCGCCTATTCCGACAAGAATCAACTGCGCGAAGAAAATCTGCGGCAAGCGCTTGAGACGATGAAGCACCTGAAGAATGAAGGGCCTTACAGCCGCCTGAACCTTGAACAGACCATCCGCACCACGGCACGAAACGGCGGTGAGATTGATCTCGTATTTGAGCGCGACCTGCGGGACAAGATCAGCGTTGTCCTGCTGATTGACAACGGCGGCTATTCCATGACGCCGTTTGTTGAGATTACGCGCCTGTTGTTCGCCAAGATGCACGAACGTTTTGAAGATATGACCACCCTCTTTTTTCATAACACCGTTTACGAGCGGGTCTGGTGGGATTTTCGTCGTACACGCGCCTTCCCGACGGAACAACTGCTGTTGCGCAAACCGGATACACGCCTGGTTATTGTGGGCGACGCAACCATGGCGCCTGAAGAACTGGAGGCGCGCGGCGGCGCCATAGACAACTACCACGATTTCAACCGGCCTCCGAGCATTGTGTGGCTTAAACGGCTGGCTGATCGCTTCCCCCATACATGCTGGCTGAATCCGCTTCCACGGGAGCAGTGGAGCCACGCACATGGCGCATATACCCTCCGACGGGTGCGCACACTTTTTCACATGGAAGACATGACCCTCGGCGGCATCAAGGGCATGGTCGAGCACCTCAGCGAGAAATGACGACGCATCCGCTGTTTATGGCGCCGAAAGAAAGAAATGCGTTGCCGGGTGTGCCGGTTCGACTGTGTTGTCTACATGCGGCAAGTAGTTCTCAATCCGCACCGTGTTTTCATCGAAATGAATGGTAATCAAGCGCACTGTCGCCGCTTGATAGCGTCCGCCGCTGCGGGTGTTGTACAGTTCCCCGTCCTTGTAACCCCAGTTTTGATAATTGAAAAAGTGGCTGTGAACGATATTTCCATGCACACCGGTCTGCTGCAGGTAGTGCTGGCGTGGTTCGTCAATAAAGTGTCCGTTAAAAACAAACCGCAAGTTTTCCCAATGTCGCAAATACTTGTGCCACATGTCTTCACCGCTGTTGGAAAACTCCGGCCCCGGCGATTCGTTGTTGCCATGGCGACCGCTGCTCAATGTGCCCTGCCGCGTGAGGTACGCATGGGTGCAAACGACAACATGATGGTCAGGGTATCGCTCGCGTACCAGCGCATCCGCCCATTTCATCACGGCGTCCCGGGGATAATGCTCAAGCGTGAGGAATAGAAAATCCTCGTCAGCAAGCGTCAACACAAAGTAATGGTTTGCCGTGCCGCCGGGGTGGGGGAGGTCGCTCTCCGTCTCCCCCTCAAACGTACCCTTAAAACCGGGAGCATCACGATAAAAGTCCAAACCAAATGCGTCGGGGTGATTGAAGGCCGCGGCGGAACGGGGATGCTCGCCATCATCCCGGTAATCATGATTCCCCATGGCAACGGAAAAGGGAATCTGTGTATCTGCGATTGGTTGCAACGCAGCTCGCGCAAGGCGCAGCATTTCGTACAAGGGCCCGGAGCCGCGGCGGTCGCCCACGTCGCCAAGATGTCCTGCATACGCAATGTTTCGCGACGCCTTGTTCGCGACAATCCAATTCGCCAGATATTCCAAGTCTGAAACGCTGCACTTCATGTCTACGTGCGTGTCTGTCATGAGTACAAACGTCGCCTCGCGGGCATATCCGTCAGTGCCGCCTGCGAAGCATGTCACAGTGCAGAGTACAAAGACCCCAAGCAACGCGTTCCGAAGGTTAATACAAGTTAAAAAATGCATGGGCAACCTCCATTATGAGTTGACAGCCCCGTGAATCGTTATTGTCCCGCAGATTTTGTCGTCAGCAGGGACAGCATCGTTTCGGTGCTGTGGAATCGTTCCCGCGCTTTTTGCTGTTGTATGCCCTGCTGTTTTTCGGCGGCATCAATTTGCTGCCAATCACGATAGGTCAAATAGCGAATGCCCCGCTCTTTTAACAGTGCGACAAACCCTGCGCTGTCTTCCCGCGTCTCGGACAGCAACTGGTCACGGTCGTCCATGATAGATTGCACGGTCTCCCGACAGCAGGGCTTGTTGGCGCCGATTACGCCGTGTGCCCCGCGCTTTACCCAGCCCGCCGTATAGATGCCGGGCATGGTTGTCGCTGCATCCAACACGCGGCCTTGGCTATTGGGAACAACGCCCCGTTCCGGATCGTACGGAACGCTTTCCACGCCGACCCCGTAATGGCCGATACCGGCAATGGCCAGCCCACACGCGATATGCACCGGGGTTTCCGATGCATCCAAAAACAAGACGCCTTCTACTGCGTCATCTCCCAAGATGGCAAAAGGCGTCAAATTAAAGTGCAGATGTATGCGCCGTTTCGCCATGATCTTGTCCTGCTGCGTCTGCACCAGACGCTGGTACGCTTCCAGCAGTTGTTGGCAGCCCGGAGACAACTCAGCGTTGGAATCGTTCAAAGAAGTGTGCATCACAACACGACATTCGGGTATGGCGGCGAGGTGGTGCAGTTCGTCAGGATGAAAGCGGGCCTCAAGCGGTCCGCGCCGTGCCACGACGTGAACATCGCTTATGTTGCTCTCACGCAAAACACGGAGCGCCGTGCTGGATATATCGCTGGCGGCGAGTGATTCCGGCGGGGTCGTCAACAAACGGGCTACGTCCAATGCCGCATTGCCTGCGCCGATGATGACGGCGGCAGGTTGCGACAGGTCCGGATGCAACGCCGCGTGGTCGAGGCTGCCGTTGTACCAACCTGCGAAAGCGGATGCGCTGTAATACTGGGACAACTCCTCGCCCTGAATATCGAGGCGGCGCGGTGTTGAGGCGCCCGTGGCAATAATAACGGCGTCAAAGTAGCGCTGCATCTCTGACACGGTGACATCGCGGCCCACGCGCACATTGCCGAACCATGAGAAGCCCGCATGTTCGGCTATGCGCTCAAAGGATTGCGACACGCTGCGGATGTTCATGCGATCCGGCGCCACGGCATCGCGTACAAGCCCGAAAGGGGTGGGCCGTTGTTCAATCATGCAGACTTCGCACGGTTGACTCAGCCGCAGCAGATAATCGGCGCAGAAGAAAGCGGCCGGACCGCTGCCAACGATGGCAACCCGTAATAAACGTTCGTGTTTGATCATGTTGATAAGAGCCCCTGTACGAGCAGTTTGACCGCTCAGTTCATATCGTTGTTGGCGCCATAACACAGAGGTGGTGGCGGCTGCATGTCATTCCGGCTTGTGCGGTGGCCGACGCAGGATGCGTATCACCAAGCCGATAGTCGTGAGAATAAACCCGATAACAACACAGGCAACACCGCCGAAATAGGCGCCCACAGCCCACTGGCTGCGGCCAACAAGTCCATATAGAATAACACATACCAGCCCGATAAGCGCCAAAAAGACTCCTGTCATGGTCAGGTCTGTCTTCTTTTTGCGCAGCATGGGCGGCGGCGAATCATCAAGCAATTCCTGCACTTCTTGAAAAGAATACAATAGATCCGGTTTATGCTCCAACCGCTCCAACAACGCCATTTTGACACGATGGTCAAGCCAGACCCGTGTCATCTCACGCAGCACCATGTAAGCGAGCGTGATGGCAGCCGCAATAAGCGGTATGGCGAGGATATAGGTACGCATAACAATCCGAATACGGCCGGTGATACCCCGAAAGACGCTTGGGTGCGACCTACAAGTCGCTTTCCCTGATGACAAAATGTCGGGCTTCGGGGCCGTGTGTTTCGTCTATTCTTACCACCTCATTATGAACGGGGGCGTCATCATATAGCAATTCATAGCGCAAACTGTCAACATGTGTCGGGACGGATACCGTGCCAAATCCGTCCGGCAATCGTTGTTCGGCGTAAACTTCGCCGGATTGCGGCTCCGAAACGCGCACAGACAGCCCTGCTTTGCCGGCCATGTTCACCGCGTTTGGCGGCAAACCGCCCAGCCACGCCTCAATATCCGCGCCCTCGTTTTGCTTGTTGATAAAGTCCAGGGCCACGTTAATATCGTCGGTGTTGTACACCCACACGCCAACACTCACAACCTTTCCATGTTCAGCGGCGGCGGGTGTGGCCGATTCGTGGTCGGGCTGTTCGGTGGCCGCCAAAACATCGTCTGTTTCCGGTGTATCGGGCGTTGAAATGGCCGCCATCAAGTATATCGCAAACCCCGCGAGCAGGCAAAGCGCGGCAAACCCGCCCAGCAACAGACGGCCATGCTTCATGAGATGCTGCCCGGGAGCGGACGGTCTGACCGCAGCCGTCTCTTGTGCCGGTTCATGGCGTTGGTTTGTGTCGACAACCGTCTCAGAGGCTTGGGCAGGGGGCGCATTCACCCCGGAAATGCCTGTGGGGGGCGCCTCCGCCACCGTCGCAGTGTTTGCCGCAGGTGTTGCCGATGACAACGATGTCTCGTCATTCACGGTGCTTTCCGACATGGTAGTCGGTTTATCCTGTACTCCCTCCGGGGGAGCGGCGGCCACCACCGTGGCGGTTTCCGCTGCTTTCGGGGCAAGAATCACGCCCATATCGGGCGTATCTTTCAGGCTTTCCCGCAATGCCTGTGCCATGGCGTTGCCGTCGGGATACCGGTCCTGCGGCTTTTTCGCCATTGCGCGCATCACCACCGCGCCAAGGGCTTCGGGCGTCTGATAATTGAGTTCTTGCGGTGGTGCAGGGTTTGTTTTGAGTATGTGATGCATGACGGTTGTGAGTGCTTCGCCGGTAAACGGTTTTTCACCTGTCAACATTTCATACAGAATGATCCCCAGCGAAAACAAATCTGAACGGGCGTCCACCTTTTGCCCCATAAACTGCTCCGGACTCATATAGGTGGGGGTGCCAATAAGTGCCCCGTCCTGTGTCAACGTGGAATCATGGGTGTGGGCAATGCCGAAATCCACCATTTTGATTCCGCCTGTTGCGGGGATAAAAATGTTGGCCGGTTTCACGTCGCGATGCACAATCCCCTGCACATGGGCGCAGGCAAGGGCCTCGCTTATCTGGATGCCGTAGTCAACAACAGTGGCGATATCAAGGCGGCGCTCGGCAATCACGGTGCTCAGATCTTTGCCTTCCAGAAACT
>SKQZ01000348.1 GCA_007118765.1 Candidatus Hydrogenedentota bacterium | reverse complement strand
TGCTTGCCCGCCGACTTCGACGTGTACTAACACGCTGTCAGCCGGCGGCCTGCGCAAAACACCTGCTCTGGCGCAATCTTCACAGGCTCACGACGAAACCTGATGAAATATCCGGGTTAAACCGTCGGCAGCGCAACTGTCCCGTTACAAACCGGCGCGTCGGTTTCGTTTGCGCCAATAGGCGCGCACATACCACGGCCGCGTATCCTTCTGTGACTGTGTCGCCAGCGCGGCCCCCCACTTTTTCAGCAGTTCTTTATGCTCGTCAAACGCTGCCGCAGGTTCAGGCGGTGATTGTGCCCATTCCCGTTCGAGCGCATTTCGTTCTTCCGCAAAGATATCGAAGGCCATCGCAGGGTTGCGCAGTGCGGCCCGATGAAACCGTTCATGTTCCCACCAGAACGACCCGTTGACATGATCCTTGGGCGGCGGCCCCAGATCAATGGGCTGTTCCATGCTGACCGGCTTAAACAAACTGGTGCAGGGTGCCGCGGTGGCGGTAACCCAGTGGCGGCAGCCGTCGCGGGTGAGTTCGGATACCCACGAGCCCGTTGTCTGTGCCGCCGCCAACACGCCCCCGGCATGAACACAGGGCGCTGAAAGTCCCCCATGCGTCCAGTGATAACGGGGCAGTGATGTCGCGTCGCCGTGGTCGCGCAACAACGCGAACATATCGGGCAGGCTTCGGCATGTGCCGCCAAGCGCTTCAACGCGCCGCCTGCGCTGTCTGCAGCCGGACACACGGGTTTTCAGGCGGTCGCTGTGTTGTTTGGCAAACCCGGAGATGGTCAAGCCGTTTGATATGGCGCGAACGCCGTTGACAGGTTCCGTTGCCCAGTGTCGGCCCGCCGTTTCGAGCACAAGACCGCCAGCGGGGTCGCAGATCAAGAAACTGTTGTGATAGGTGAATCCCCGCCGCTCATGACCGCACCCGCCGCCTTGTCCGTAGGTTTCGAGCAGTTGGACGATGACCTCGCAAGCTTCCTGCACGGAGCGGCCCCGTTCAAGCCCGAGACGCACCAAGTCCATGCCGGTCAACCCTTCGGTCGCATAGGGCTCGCGGGTAAACACCGCTTCATTGCCAATTACCACGCCATCCTCGTTTGCGCCCATTTCCGCGCCCCACATCCAGTAGGGACGGCTTAACAACACGGCCCGCGTTTCGTCGGCCTGCGGTATGGTTATCCATGTACACAGCAACGGTTCGTCGGGATCGTATTGGCGGCGCGGATGCCATTCCACGGGCTGCGCTTCGTTGGGGTCCCGGTCCGCATTCTTTGCGAACCACACCCGACCGGGCTCCACTATGGCGATGGTGTCACACATGGCCTTTCCCGTTGGGTTCAGATGGTGCTGTGGGTCAGGCGCGCCATGGTCGTTCCCGTTCCAGTCCGGTCAGGGTACCGATGGCAATGTCAGCGTTTTGCGCCACCTGAAAATCAAACATGCCCACACAAATACAATCGGCCCCGTTTTCAAAGGCATACTTGAATCCGTGCCGCGGATGAATCGCGCCCGCCGCAAGCACCTTGAACGCGATCCACGGTTTTTCCACGGTTTTCATGAAGGCGATGGTCTTTTCCGGGTGGGCACACCAGAAGTTATCGTGGGGGTTGCGGATGACGTCCTCGGGCTGGTCAGGCCGTCGCGCACTCCAGTAGTCGTCCGAATGCAAGGTCTTCACATAAAAGTCCGGGTTAATCCCGGCCTCCTCACAGGCGACAATTACCTCAAGCGCGTGGGCGCCGACCCCGCCGGGAATGCCCCGCTCCTGGATGTACCGTACCGTGTCCGCCACCACATCCAGATGGCCGTCGGACACCAGCCGGTCGCCCACCGCGCCCTGGATATACGCAAGCGACGCGCCATTATCCACGGCATTGTCCACGGACGTTTTGAAATCGCCGGTGCGCGGATGCACTTCGGATATCCATTTGATGCCGCCGCCCTCTTTCCAGTAGCGCTTGATAATATCCCCGGAAACGGGATTGGTGAGTATGCTGTTTACGCCGTATGTTTCGCACAGATGAAGCGTTTCAAGGATTTTCTCGTCGGTATTGTATTCCTTAAACAGGCGGGACACATAAATCAGGTCGCGGCTGTGCGCCCAACCGCCAATAAGGTTGCCGCCGCAGATGAGCCGGCTGATTTCCACGCCTTTGATGTTGGCCCGGGGCATGGGCGTGGTCAGCGGGTCCGGCGCGGCGGCGTCCGGCTTGTCCAAATGGGCCATTAGAATGCGCTCTTCAATGCCCGCGCCCAGCGCAACACCGGACGCAGCGGCAGCCGAGCCTTGTAAGAAGCGTCTGCGCCCCATTTTGTTGTCCATGAGAAAATCTCCTTGTTCATGTGACGCCACATGCATTATCAGGATAACGCATTGTCGGCGGGGAATCAATTTTCGGCACGGGGTCTTGCCGATGTCCTGCGGCATGTCATGGAAAATTGCGCGTATAGGCATTTTGCAGGTATCATGACGGCGTGTTGCGGCGGAGCATGTCGTGCATGTCTTCGAACAAGCCCCCTGCATCTTGTCAACCCGTATGTGTACCCCTGACCGACCACCCCCTGAACGAAGGGAAACGCCATGACTGGTAGAGAACGTATACTGGCGGCGCTCAATTTTGAGCCTACCGACCGAACGCCCCTTGACCTCGGCGGCATGCCGTCCACCGGCATCAGTTGTTTCGCCTATCCGTCATTGGTGCAGGCGTTGGGACTGCCGCCGCGAAGGCCGCGGGTATATGACACGGGACAAATGCTGGCTCTGCCCGATACGGATGTGCTGGATGCGCTGCAATGCGACGTAGTCACGTTGCAAACCAACCTCACCAACGCGTTTCCACAGCCGGCGCTGTGGCATCCCTACGATTTTGGCGGTCGCCTTGACGCCGAGGTGCTTGACCCGGCCATGTTTGAACTCCAGCCCGACGGCGCCATCGTGCAACCCCACACAGGCGCCAAAATGCCGCCCAATGCGTACGTGTTCGACACCGAGCATGCGGGACAACCCCTGATGCTCACAGGCGACCTGCCCAAACCCGACTTGGATGCCGTGCGTGAACAGTGCCGCGCCGGACAACCGACAGAAGAAACGGTGGATGCCGTTGTTGCCATGGCACGGCAGGCACGGGAAGCCACAGACCGCGCCATCTTGTTTAACGGACTGCACGCGGGCATCGGTATCGCCGCCCATACGGGCATTGCCATGTTTCCCATGTTATGTCTGACCGAACCTGAATTCGTGGCGCAATTGCACGAGATCATCGTCAGTCACACCATCGCGCAGATGGAGCGGTTCCTCCCGAAACTGGCGCCGTATATTGACGTATACATGTGCAGCGCCGATGACTGGGGCACACAAAACGCGACGGTGGCGGCGCCGCAGGTATACCGTGACCTGTTTCAGCCCTACTACCGGCGCATGAACGATGTCATCCATCAACTTGCGCCGAACGTCAAAACGTTTCTACATTCCTGCGGCGCCATTTATGATATCCTTGACGATATTGCAGCGAGCGGCTTCGACGCCCTCAATCCCGTGCAATGGACCGCCGGCCCGCACTCGTGGAACGACTGGAAAGACAAGGCCCGCGGACGGATCGCGCTATGGGGCGGCGCCGTGAATACACAGGCAACACTGCCGCTTGGCGCGACAACAGAGGTAATCGAAGAGACGGCCGAGGTAGTGGCCTGCATGAAAGAAGACAGCGGCTACGTCGGTTGTGCCATACACAATATCCTTGCCGAGATTGCGCCGGAAAAGGTTATTGCCCTGTATCGCACCGCCGCCGCCGTGTGAATATGCCAAACAACATCTGCCATAAGGAGACAACATTGTGCATACACCTGTTAGCAACAATATATCGTGGGTTGGGGCCGTGGACTGGGCGGTGCGCGATTTTCATGGGTATGACACCTACCGCGGCTCCACATACAACGCCTATTTGATTGAAGATGAGCAGCCGACACTGATTGATGTGGTCAAGGCGTCCTTTGGCGATACACTGCTGAAGAACATTTCGGAGGTGATGGCGCTCGATCAAATACGTTGGGTTATTTGCAATCATGCGGAGCCGGACCACACGAGCACGTTGCCGGAGGTGATGGCGGCGCTGCCGAATGCCGCGTTGGTGTGTACGGATAAATGCCGCAAAACGTTGGCAACCTATTGCGACATGGACGCATGGAACGTGCATGTTATTGCGCCGCGTGATACGCTGACCATAGGGGCGCGTACGCTGTCCTTTATTCAAACGCCCATGGCGCATTGGCCGGAATCCATGTTTACATGGTCGCCCCATGATCGCGTCCTGTTTTCCATGGACGCCTTCGGACAACACTACGCGACCTCGGAACGGTTTGACGATGAAGCAGACCTGTGCCGCATACTTGAGGAGGCGCGGACGTATTATGCCAACATTCTGCTTCCCTATGGCGCCGCCGTGTCCCGTGCCTTGGCTGCGGCGGCGGAATTGGACATCGCAGTGATTGCACCTTCCCACGGCGTGATCTGGCGCAGTCATATCCCGAAGATTCTGGACGCCTACACCAAGTGGAGCAGCGGCGCAGTGGAACCGAAGGTCCTTATCCTTTACGACACCATGTGGAACAGTACCGAACAAATGGCCCGCGCCATTTACGAGGGCGTATTGGCGGGCGGCGCGAAAGCGCAACTGCATCATGTGCGCCGGGCAGGCCTCACCCAAATTGCGGCGGATGCGCTGGATGCGGCCGCGTTGGCGGTGGGATCGCCCACCCTCAATGGCGGGCCCATGCCCGCCGCCGCCGCGACACTTGCCTATTTGCAGGGGTTGAAACCGCCATGCAAGGCGGCGCTCGCCTTTGGCTCCCAAGGCTGGATGAAAGGCGGCGCGGATGCTGCACAGGCATGCTTTGACGCATTGAAATGTCCGTGTATCCGCGAGCCCATACGGGCGCAGTACCGGCCTGCGGCGGACGTGTTGGAAGAATGCCATGCGGCAGGCGTCGCCCTGGCGGCAAAAGCGTTGGAAGCCGCTGCGGGCTAGCCCGCATATTTCACAAGATTTCTGTTGCGCCTGCGAATCTTACACCATATCAGGCGCTTTGCTTGTCCGTCGACTTCGACGTGTACTAACACGCTGTCAGCCGGCGGCCTGCGCAAAACACCTGCTCTGGCGCAATCTTCACAGGCTCACGACGAAACCTGATAAAATATCCGGGCTAGCGATCAAAGGAAAAGGAACAATGACTCTGGCAGAAGCACCCAAAGATGAACAGGCGTTGGAAGCGGCAATAAGTCGGCCGCCGGCTTATGTGGCGGAAGCGCTGGCGCGGGTGGACGGCGATATTTTGATACTCGGCGCGGGCGGCAAAATGGGCCCGAGCTTATCGGTGATGGCCCGGCGCGCTTCGGACATGGCAAATGTGAAACGGCGCGTGCTGGCCGTGTCGCGATTCAGCAACCCCGCCGTTCGCGATTACCTCGCGCAACAAGGGGTGGAGACGGTTTCCTGTGATTTGATGCGGCCGGGCGCACTTGATGATCTGCCGGATGCGCCGAACATTGTGTACATGGTGGGCATGAAGTTCGGCGCCACCGAGCAACAGGCGCGCACTTGGGCGGTCAACGCATGGCTGCCGGGCGCGGTGTGTTGCCGCTATCCCCGCAGCCGCATGGTCGTGTTTTCCACGGGCAATATATACGGGTTGACGCCGGTATCGCACACAGGGTCCAAGGAAACGGATGTGCCCGATCCGCAGGGCGAGTATGCCATGAGCGCGTTGGGGCGGGAACGGATCTTTGAACATTTCGCGCAAGAGCAGGCAATGCCGCAATCAGTGATTCGGTTGAATTATGCCTGCGACCTGCGGTATGGCGTGTTGGTGGATATTGCCGGCAAGGTGCTGGCGGAACGTCCCGTATCGCTGGCCATGGGATACCTCAACACCATTTGGCAGGGCGACGCCAATGCAATGGCCCTCGCCGCGCTTGCCCATGCGGCCGTGCCGCCCTTGGTGCTGAATGTCACCGGCGTGCGTATGCTCGCCGTGCGTGAAGTCGCGGAGCGGTTCGGCGAGCTGTTGGGCAAACGCCCCGTGTTCGAAGGCGAGGAGGCGCCGGATGCGTTGCTGAGCGACAGCGCCCGTGCCGTATCCTTGTTTGGTGCGCCGGAGATTGACGAAGACCAACTGATGGCATGGGTGGCGGACTGGGTATTGCGCGGTGGCGTGTTGCTGAACAAGCCCACCCGCTTTGAATCGCGGGACGGGCGTTTTTGAAGGTATGGTTATGGATGCTTATGAAGCCTTGCGCCGGGGCATGGTAATTCCGGCCAGTCCACTGGCGCTCACATCGGAGCGCCGCCTCAATGAGCGGCGACAACGCGCGCTCTGGCGGTATTACGACGCGGCGGGCGCGGGCGGCATTGCCATCGGCGTTCATACCACGCAGTTTGCCATTCGGGATGCCGGCCTGTATCCGCGCCTGCTCGCATTGGCCGCCGACGAACTCACGCGCCTTGACGCCGGACGCGACACGCCGCTGGTGCGTGTCGCCGGACTGTGCGGCAAAACGGAACAGGCCCTTGCCGAGGCCGCATGTGCCCGCGATCATGGGTTCCATGTCGGACTGTTGTCCTTGGCGGCCTTCAACGAAGAGCCGCTGTCCGCTGTGCTCGATCATTGCAGGCGCGTGGCGGCGATCATGCCTGTCATGGGCTTTTACCTCCAGCCTGCTGTTGGCGGTCGGGTGTTGCCCTATGAGTTTTGGCGCGCCTTTTCGGAAATAGAAAACATCATCGCCATTAAAGTCGCGCCATTCAACCGATACCACACGCTGGATGTTGTGCGCGCCGTTGTGGATGCCGGGCGGGAGGACATCGCTTTGTATACAGGCAACGACGACGCCATCATCACTGACCTGCTCACCCCCTTTGTGTGTCCTGCGCCGCATGGGCCGGTTACGCGGCACTTTGTGGGCGGGCTGCTGGGACATTGGGCGGTGTGGACAAAAACCGCCGTGGCTTTGCACCGGCAATGTTGTCAGGCAGTACAGACGGGGAACGTGCCCGCATCGCTGCTGACCCGGGCCGCAGAAGTTACCGATTGCAACGCCGCTTTTTTCGATGCGGCAAATGGATTCAAGGGGTGTATCGCGGGCCTGCACGAAGTGCTGCGACGCCAAGGGCTGCTCGAAGGGATATGGTGTCTTGACCCCGCCGAAATATTGAGCCCGAATCAACACCGGGAAATAGACCGCGTATGCCGGGCCTATCCCCATCTGAATGACGACGCGTTTGTTGCAGCCCATCGGCAAACATGGCTGCAAGACTGAGCGCGTCTTTCCCCTCACGTATCCGGCGGGGATACCCCGTGTGGATATCCCCGCCGCGGGGTTGTATGTATAGGCGCCTTGTGGTCGTAATTAGAGGGAGCTTAGTACCCCCGCTATCTCGGCTACCGGTCCGTTTGTAGGGGCATCGCCATATTGCTCATAACGTTGGAATGACACGTGACCGTCCATGAAAAGGACATTGGAACCGCCGGGGATGTGGTTATAATAAGCGGGATTCGTGGCCACGTGGTCATACATGATCATGATCGTGCTCTGCGCCTGGGCTGTGGCGCCGGGATTGTTGATGTCGGTGATCATAAACCGTTCAACACCTTCACGCAACCGGTAAATGGTGTTGCCGCCGGCATTGCCATGCCCCTCCAAGCCAACCGCTGCCACATTGAGGTTCTCGTCCACAGGACGCAGAAAACCAATATAGTTTTCCAAGTTCCCCATAACCTCCAGAATGAAGGCGACATTTGGCACGATCAAGGCTTCAAGTGCTCCAATAAACTGGACGGATGCTTCCGCCGTGGTGTCAAACCCTTCAAATTCATCAACAAACTCGCCAAGCACTTCCACGATTTCAAAGTTGCCCAGTTGGTCAACCGGGTCGTCGGCGTCGCAACGGTCAAGTACCCACCCAAAATAAAGGTAACTGACGCCAATGGCACGTGCGCACGTGTTGCCACGTCGATGGTTAAAACCGAAACAGGATTGTCCTGCCAGATGTCCGTAGCGGTCGGGCCTGTCATCGAATACCATGCGGGCCAACATCTCGCTCTGTCGCGGATCTGATGGACACACGACAATGGCTTCGTCAGTCAAGTATTCGGGGTATAGCCCAAAAGTCCATGCGCCCACCCCGAATGCAAATTCTGCATCACCTTCAAAGGTGCGCTCGATACCAACCATCATGGGGGGAAACTTTTCGCCCGGGGCTTCATTGGCATACATCTTATAGATGAGGCCCCATTGTCTGAGGTTGTTCTGACACGAAGCGCGACGCGCCGACTCGCGTGCCCGTGCCAGTGCGG
>SKQZ01000452.1 GCA_007118765.1 Candidatus Hydrogenedentota bacterium | reverse complement strand
AGTGTTTCAGGCGTTCTTCTGCGATAATGTGACCCGGCCCGCGTTGGTGCATACCAGCGTGGATATTGCGCGGAAACGGGGCAATGTGGGCCTTGCAAAGCTGACCAACGCCGTATTGCGGCGCGTGCCGAAAAGCCTTGAAGAGGCAAGTTTGCCAGGCCGCGACGCGGATTTTGACAATTTTTTGCGGGTGCGGTATTCCATGCCGCGCTGGATGGTGCGCTTATGGCGGGATCGGTATGGCGACGCCGGCGCCGAGGCATTTTGTGTGGCCTGTGCATCTCCTGCTCCGACGACGATTCGGGTGAATCGCCGCCGCACGGACAAGGAAACCCTGTTGGAACAATTGCGGGCGGCGGGTTTTGCCGCCGCGCCTGTTGATGATTGCCGCGACGGTCTGCTGGTGTCTGATGAAGGCGGTCTGCTGAAAAGCAAACTGTTTCAATCGGGCCATTTCATGTTGCAGAACCCGGCCTCCATGTTGGCCGCCGAGATGACAACCCCGCGACCCGGCGAAAACGTTCTTGATATGTGCGCGGCGCCCGGCGGCAAGGCCTCCCACCTTGCCGTGTTGACCGGTGACACGGGGCGCGTGACGGCCTTGGAGTTGTACCGCGGACGATTGGAACGGGTGCGCGAGAATTGTACGCGCCTTGACATTGCCAACGTACAGCCCGTGTGCGGCGATGGTCTTGCGCCGCCCTTCAAGGCCGGGTCATTTGACGTTGTTTTGCTGGATGCGCCCTGTTCGGGGTTGGGCACTTTGCGTCGGCATCCAGAAATAAAATGGCGCACCACCCCGGAATTGCCTGCACAACTGGCCCGTACGCAACAGGCTTTGTTGCGAAAGGCAACGCAACTCTGCAAGAATGGTGGCCTTATTGTCTATTCAGTTTGTACGTTGACCCGTGAGGAAACGTTGGAAATCGTATCGGAAGCGATATCCGAGGGAACGTGTGTTCCCGAGGACGGCCCGGAGCACTATAACAGGTGGAAAACAGCACAGGGACAATACCAGACGGATCCCCGCGTCGCAGCGTGGGACGGATTCTTTTTGACACGTTTTCGGAAGCGGTCTTAAGTTTTGTCTTTTTCATTCTGCGCTTTATTGCATGGAGCATGCAGTGGTCCATTGCGCTGGCGCTGTTTCTGATCGTGATGGTGGGCGCCGGGTATTTTGTGTATGCCTTTGCCCTGCAGGGCGGCGCGCACGTGAGTGTGCCGGCGATTGTGGACATGCCCACCACTGATGCGGCGTTTTTGTTGACCGAGCGCGGGCTTGAACTGGGACGTCAGACGCCCGTATCCCATCCCACGGCGCCGAAATACCATATCATTGCGCAGCGTCCGAGTGCCGGGCGCGTGGTGCGTGAGGGCCGCCGTGTGAATGTGTTTGTCAGCATGGGTCAGGACTATTTGCGCGCTCCGGACTTGATGGGGTTGTCGCTGGAAGAGGCGCGCCGCGAAATTGCGGCGGCCCGTTTTCGAGTGGGCAGCCTTGCCCGAATCCAGGAAGAGGCGCCGCGCGATACCGTGGTTGGCCAGGACCCGCCCCCCGGCGGCGAGCTGTCCGACCAGGGCGAAGTGCATCTGTTGCTGAGTGCGGGCTCCGAACGGCCCAGCGCGTTGATGCCCGATATTCGCGGGCTGCCCGTGGATGAAGTAGAGCAGCAACTCGAAGACATGGATGTGGTGCTGGTGGCGCGTGAAGTTGACATACTGGATGCCGCCGCAGGGGTGGTGCTGGATCAGACGCCTGCACCGGATACATTGGTGTATCAGGGCCAGACGGTTACCTACGATTACAAGCGGTCGCTGGCCGACGACGCGCCGTCCATGCGGTATGAGGCCACAGTGCGCCATCAGATGTTTTACGACTGGTATAACCGCGAAGCGCGTGTGGATGTGGTGGACCGCATGGGCAACCGACAGACCGTATACTCAAAGGCGCCAGCAACGGATGAGGCATCCCGGGCCACCTTTGTTTCCGGGACGGCAATCCGTGTGCCGGTGACCTATGTTATTGAGGCGACAGTAGAGGTCTATATTGACGATACGCTCGAGGCTTCGTATCACCTGAAGGACGGCAATCCGCCGGTGAAAGTCGATTAAGGCGTATCGCGCTTTGCAGCCGCAAGTTTTCAGAAGGAACGCATCAGGATGACAATACCCAAGATAAAGGTTTCGCCGTCGTTGTTGTCATGTGACTTCAGCCGGTTGGGCGAAGAGATTCGTGCCGCGGTGGATGCCGGGGCGGACATGATACATTGTGATGTGATGGACGGCCATTTTGTGCCGAACATAACCTTTGGGCCGCCCGTATTGGCCAGTCTGCGCAGTCATTGCGATGTGCTCATGGATGTGCATCTGATGATTGATGCGCCCGAGGAGTACGTGAAAAACTTCGCGGATGCCGGGGCGGACATCATTACCTTTCAAGTGGAGGCGACGCGGCATCCGCATCGGTTGATAACCCAGATAAAAGATTTGGGATGCAAGGCGGGCGTGGTGCTGAATCCCGGCACGCCGGAAGAGACAATCGAGTATCTGGCCAACATGGTGGACATGGTGCTGTTGATGACCGTCAACCCCGGATTTGGCGGTCAGTCGTTTATTCCCGAAATGCTGCGAAAGATTGAGAACGTACGCGCCATGATAGGCGATCGCGACTTGGAAGTGGACGGCGGCATAGATGACAAGACCGCGCCCGCCGTTATTGAAGCGGGCGCGAACGTGCTTGTTGCCGGGTCGTATGTATTCTCAGGGTCTTACTCGTACCGCGAGGCCATTGAACGGCTGAAGGCGGCGGGGGCGTAACGGTTTATTTTGCCAGTTTCGCCAGGATGGCGGTCAACCGTTTTTCCGACTGTATGGCGGCACGCACCGTGTGATAGTTGATTTTCCATGCGTGTCCCATGTAATCCCAGAGCCGGTTGTTGTTTTCATCGAAAAGGGGATACCATTCGCCGACTTCGTGATTGATCACATGGTCCATCACGAAACGATGCACGTTTTCATAGGCGTCCCAATACTTTTCATCGCCGAAGAGCAAGTAGGCGTCGAGCATGCCCACCAGTATTTCCGCCTGTTGCCAGAACTCTTTGTTCCGCTCTCGTGCTTCGCCTTCATTGGGGCCTTCGCAATAGACGCCGCCCCGTTCCCAGTCAATGCCGTACTTTTGACAATGGTCATAAAGTTTTCGGATACGGTCTTTATAGGCCGTCACGTCTACTCCCAGGATATCCAGCGAATGTTTCAGCAGCCACGCGAATTCCACATTGTGTCCGAAACTGGTGTTGTCGAGGGGCCGTCCTTCTTCGTCCTCAACATCACGGTCCGATCCCCACACGTTCTTAAAGATAATTGCCCGGAGCGGTGTCCAGTCAAATGCGAACTGTGCCATGCCCGTACCATGCTCCGGATGAATCATGCGCTCGAAAAGGAGGTCTATTACACGTTGCGTATCCTGCTTGTGCAGGTGGTGGCCGGTGGCTTCATACAGGTTGGTAAAAGCTTCCATCAAGTGCATGTGTACGTCTAACGACTTGCGGTCGCCGCCGTAAACGCCGGGTTTTTTGGGTGACCAGTCTTCCTCAAAAAACTCGCCGAAGCCGCCGTATTGCAGGTCTGCGGCACAGCTTTTTAATACGCGCCATGTTTCTTCGGCCATTTCCAAGGCGGTGCGGTCGCCGGAGGCCATGGCATACTCGCTGAGCGAATAAATGGCAAAGCTCTGGCCATACATGATTTTTGCGCGGTCCTCGGGAGTGCCGTCGCGCTGGCAGGTCCAATACCAGCCGCCGTGTTCATGGTCCAAAAAATGGTTGAGCAGGAAATCAACGCCCTGCGCGGCAATATCCAGAAAAGCGCCCTGGCCCAGACCGGCGCGGTGAGCGGAAGCGTAGGTATAGATCATGCGGGTTTGGCATACCGCCGTTTTCAGCCCTTCGCCCGTTGGATTGCCGTCCTTGTCCAGGTAGGTCAGGAAGCCGCCATATTCGGGGTCCACGCCATGGTCTGCCCAAAAGGGCAGCAATTCATTAAACAAGTGATGCTGCATTTCTTTATGGGCTTTTTCAACACGCTGTCTGATGCTCATTATGCACGCCTCCATTGATAGGTTGTTCGTAGTTTCAAGTTACCCGTACCACGGCCTATTTTAAGCCAGACAACCGCACACAGACAACCTTTGCGTCGTTTTTCCAAGCACGCTATTGAAAGAGACGTCAGCCTGCTAATGAACCTCTTTGTAACGTGTCTAATACCAACAACATTAAGCTATCGTCATCGCGAGCGCAGCGACGCGATCTGGCTACATCGTCATTGCGAACAACGTGACGCGATCTCATGTCCCAGATTGCCGCGTCGGGCTGAAGGTGTATGGGCTGTGGGATGCAGTTGATCATGGGTGTGGTTTTCATTATGCTGTGAATCAATCTGTATAGCCGTCAGTTGTATTTGCAACATAGAAAAGGAGACGTAGGCATGCATAGAAAAGACATTTTAAGGAAATTGTTTGGCGCCACGGCGTTTGGCCTGGTTGTTGCCGTATGTGTTGTTGCCGGCAGTGCCGTTGCAGAGGCGCCGGCCTTTGCGCTGGAGTCGCCCTATGCCTTCGGCGAGCACCAGCATAAGGTGCAGCTGCACACGCACACGGTCAATTCCGACGGCGACCATGAACCGCCGTGGGTGATGCAGCAGTATGAAAATCTCGGTTATGCGGCGGTGGCCATTACAGACCATGATTATCGCGGGCGTACGACGGTCAGCCTGGACGACCCGGGCGGGCACGGCATTATCCATATTCCGGGGGTGGAGTATTCCGCCGACGAAAACAACCGCAGCTGGAGCCACATGCTGGGCATCATGATCGCAAGCGTCCACCACGAAGACGGGCTTGATAACCGCCAGGCGCAGATCGATCAGGCCCATGCCGAGGGCGGCATGGTGTTCTTGTGCCATCCCTACAGCGACAACGTCCATCGCCGGGGCTGGAACGATGATGACATCCTCGAATTGGTTGCGGGCTATGACGGCATCGAAATCTATAACGGGCGTTCTTACCATGAGCCCGGCGGGCGCGACTATCCTTACAAAGTGGACCTGGTGCTTATGGACGGGCGACGCGTAAACGTGATTGCCGTTGATGACTTTCACCGCAACCCGGAGGAAACGATGGACCGGGGATATGTGGTTGTTAACAGCGACGCCGACGCGGATACGGTAACCCGTGAGATGCTGGTGGACGCGCTCAAGAGCGGCAACTATTTCTCTGCGGGGCGGGTGAGTCCGGAGTATCCGACGAGTCCGTTCTTTACTGACATCACGGTGGACGGGGACACCATTACCGCCACGGTGGACAAGCCGTCGGACATCGAAGTTATTACGGCACGGAACAACTACTACAGGGAAGGCACGAACTACGTGCAGATTGAAGAAGCCGTCACGGCTTCAAGCTATACCGCGGTTCCCGAGGACCAGTTTGTGCGCATCAAGGCCACCTACCGGGAAGACGATCGCATCTCCTATGCCTGGAGCAACCCGATTTACGTGGTCGCCGCACAAGAATAACGCGCCCGGACCAGATGCCCGGGCGTGTTTTGGTTCTGTAGATTTTTCCGGTTATCCCGCCGCAAGCAGCACTTCGTTTCTCTGCTCAAAGGGGATGGCCACACGGAACCCGACGTTGAACACGCCTTGCCCCGGTTGATAGGGCAGTCAGCCGGCGACCTGCGCAAAGCGTCTGCTCTGGCGCAATCTTGCAGGCGCACGACAAACCCCTGTGAAATATCCGGGTTAATGGATAAATCGCTGTCGCAGGTGGGGAATCTTCGTAATGTTTTCCATGTGCATGTTATACTTGAAAGCGAGGTGACCAACATGATCTGCAAGCGATGCATGAAAAACGTGGCAACGGTGAAGTTCACTGAAGTTGTGGACGGCAACACAATGCAACACCATTTGTGCCGTCCCTGTTATGAAGAATATCAACGGGATGCCAAGGGGTTTTCTGTTGAGGTGCCCAAGCCCAGACAAGGCACGCCGCGCCGTCGCTCATTGCGGGCACGTGCGGAAGATGCCTCGCGGTGTGATGCCTGTGGCACGTCGTTGAGCCGTATTTGTGAAACTGCCGAGGTGGGTTGTGCGTCCTGTTACGGCACTTATGGCAAGGAGGTTGAGTCCTTGCTGGAGGCCTTGCACCGGGGCTTGGCTCATCGTGGCAAATCCTTTGCGTGCGATGATGCGCGTGCCCGTCTTGCCATGGAATTACAGACAAAGCGATTGTTGCTTCGCAGTGTTCTCAAAGCGGAGAAGTACGAAGAAGCAGCGCGGTTGCGTGACGAGATTGCAGCGCTGGAAGATGCGGCGCGCAATGCGGAAACGCCCTTGAGTGCGGAAGGATAGCAGTGTAATGGAACAACTTGCAGACCAAATCCCAATCTGGACTTGCATGCCCCCGGACACGCCCGAACCGATTGTTTCTTGTCAGTGTGCCGTGGTGCGTAATCTCCGTGGTTTTGTATTCCCCGCGTGTTGCATTGACGATGAGCGTCGTGCCATCGAATCGCGCGTACAGGAAGCGCTGGACAAGGCAACCGATATTCCGGCGGGCCGGTATTACGCTGTTGACGATATGGACGAAACAACGGCGCGCTTTCTTGCCGAACGCCGTCTGATAACGTACGAAATGCTTTGTGCCGTGGGTCCGCGCGGCGTTTATGTGTCTGACGATCAGGCCCTGGCTGTTATGGTGAACGGGTATGACCATATTGTGATTCGTGTGCTTGCAGCCGATGGCAAGGTGGCGGAGGCATGGCGTTTGGCTGACCATGTGGACGATATATTGGGCGCTAGCCTTGACTTTTCCTATAACGAACGTTTGGGGTATCTGACACGTTCGTTGCGGATGGTGGGCACGGGACTCAAGGTTTATGTCTGGCTCCATTTGCCCGGCCTTGTGATGACCCGCGCCATTTACGATATCGAACAGCGTATGAACAAACAACGTCTGCAACTGTGCGGCCTTGTTCCGGGTGACCCGCGCATTACTGCCGTCGCACAGGAAGAACTCATGGCCGGCGTTGTGGCCGGGGTGACGGCGAGCGTGGAGCCTGCAGCGAGCCAATGTTTGTATACGGATTTGTTGGGCGTACTGGCCGCCCCGGTCGCAAATACCGTGGGGAACCTATTCTTGCTTGGCAATCAAGACACGTTGGGATTGTCGGAAGAAGAGGTCATTTTCCACGTTGAGGCAGCGGCCTCCGACCTTATTGAACAGGAGATGGAAGCGCGCAAAAGTTTGATGCGCGATCGGGGCGATATGATGCTGGATGCCATTGGCCGTGCCTTGGGAATTGCGAGCAGCGCCCGGCACTTGGGCATGGGAGAAGCGCTGTCACTGGTGTCTTTCATTCGGATGGCGGATGCACAGGGGGTCATGGCCGGGTGTGATCGCGCCGGACTCAACAGGATGCTGCTTGATTGTCAGAGTGCGCACCTGCAACTTATGCACGACATGCCCCCTGATGCGTGGACGCTTGCTGCCGAGCGGGCACGTTTGTTCCGTGCCTTTTTTGCGGGCGCCACAATCAATTAGTGTCCTTGGCTTCCATGCGCGCCGGCACCACCAGCACCGCGCATTCGGCTTTACGCACCACTTTTTCAGTCACATTGCCAAAGAGCACCTTGTCCAATGCGCTGTGTCCGTGCCGTCCCAAGACTATCAGGTCGGCGTTTATTTCGTGGGCAAACGCCAGAATATGAAGATAGTCTTTGCCAATGCGCATTTCCAGCCGAAGATCAACGGTCTCGGGCACACGCGGCTGGTAATCGGCGGCAATTTTTTCATCAATAGCCTGTCGCGCTTTGTTATCCACATCATCCACTTCGTAGATGTATGTCTTCCAAAACTGCGCCTCCGGTTCCGGAATCACGTGCAGCAGATACAGAATGCAACCCGGCCGTCGGACGGCGGCATCCAGCGCATAGTCAAAGGCCAAGCGGGCGTTTTCAGAAAAGTCGGTGCAAAACAGGATGCGTTGATAGGGGCTTGCAGGTAAATCACCAAGATTCATGACGGTTACTCCGTACGGATCGTCTGTTCCCGCATGTCTCACGCCAATTCAGGCAGTGTTCGCGAAGGCTCACGACGAAACCCTGTAAAACATCCGGGTTAACCCACATATTTCACAAGATTTCTGTTGCGCCTGCGAATCTTACACCATATCAGGCACTTTGCTTGCCCGCCGACTTCGACGTGTGCTAACACGCTGTCAGCCGGCGGCCTGCGCAAAGCACCTGCTCTGGCATAATCTCCACAGGCTCACGACGAAACTTAATGAAATATCCGGGCTAAGAAAAAAAAGCGACCCGCCATGTTGCAGCGGGTCGCGTGTGCAGTCTGGTTGTTT
>SKQZ01000337.1 GCA_007118765.1 Candidatus Hydrogenedentota bacterium | reverse complement strand
TCCCAGAAATGTGCGCACCCCCTGTGCGCTGCGTCCGGTAATGGCGCCACGCTCAAGCAAGCGCCACAATGCCTTGCTCACGGTACAACGCTCGGCACGGCATACATCGTGTGCCTGATGAAGCAAAACATCGCCTATGCCGCGCCGGGGCATGTTGACAATGCGCAGCAGCGCGGCTTCGTCGCGGGGGTTCGCCATGACTTTCAGGTAGGAAATAATATCCTTAACTTCCGCACGTTCAAAGAAATCCTGACCGCCAATCACCACATAAGGAATGCCCGCCTGCCGAAATGCCAACTCGAAGGGGCGCGATTGTATGTTGGACCGGTACAAGACGGCGAAATCGCCATATCGGGCGCCCGTGTGCCGCATGATATGCTGCAACCATGAAGCAGCCTCCCGCGCTTCGTCTTCTTCATCGCCCACTACAAACCAGTCCAACACGCGCCCTTTGCCCATCTTAGACCAGAGTTTTTTGGGTCTGCGGGCCGTGTTCCCGGCAATCACCGCGTTGGCCGCATCCAGTATGGTGGTGGTTGATCGGTAGTTTTCCTCCAACGTAATAATCGTTGCCTCTGGAAAATCCTTTTCAAAGTCCAGGATATTGCGCGCCTGTGCGCCACGCCATCCGTAAATGCTCTGGTCATCATCGCCCACCACACACAGGTTGCGGTGTTCGGCACACAACAATGACAACAGCTCGTACTGCAAACGGTTGGTATCCTGATACTCGTCCACCATGATGTAACGAAACTGGCTGCGCGCCCGTGCAAGCGCTTCGGGATGAGTGCGCCACAGCTGCAGGGTATGCAACAACAAATCGTCAAAATCCAAGCTGTTCGCCGCACGCAATGCCGACTGATATCGCTCGTACACATCACCGAGGCGGGCCTCGTACTTTTCATCCGTCTCGGTCTGCAAAGGACGCTTCTTGAGCGATTCGGGCGTCTCACCGGCATTCTTGCGCAAGCTGATGGCGTTGTGAAACAACGCCGGACTGAAGCGGGCCTGTCGGTCGCCGAGTTCATCCGTCACACGACGCAATACCGCCCGCGCATCGCTTTCGGTGTATATGGTAAAGTTTTTGCGATAACCCAACTGCTCTATGTCACGACGCAATACGCGCAGACAATATGCGTGGAAAGTGGAGATGGTAATGTCCCGTGCCGCCGTTGTACCCACCAGGTCAGCAACCCGTTCCCGCATCTCCTCGGCGGCCTTGTTGGTAAAGGTCACGGCCAGTATTTCTTGGGGGGTGGCAAACGCACCGGCAATCAGATGGGCGATGCGGCGTGTAATCACACGGGTTTTGCCGCTTCCCGCACCGGCCAATATCAAGACGGGGCCTTCCGTAACAGTAACGGCACGGCGTTGCGGCGGGTTCAATTCTGACAAGAACTTAGTCATAATTTCTGCTTGGGTACATGGACGCCCACCTGTCATTGTAACGAGCAACAATCAATCGGGGCCGCATTGTGCAAAAAGAACAGGGAAAAGTCAAGAGGTATCGGATGTTTTTTCGATCTTCACTTGCAACAACGTATTTCTTTCACCATTGCGCATCTCCACCGCCTGCATCGGCGATTCACAATGCCATCCCGTCCAATAAGGTTTTAACGCCAATCAGAATGAGGATTGCGCCGCCGATGACCTCTATACCCGCACCGAATCGGTTGCCGATACGACTGCCGAACACCATGCCCGCTATCGTGAGCAGACAGGTCACCACCCCTATCACCAACGCGGGATACCACACGTTCACCTGCATCATGGCAAAGCTAACGCCCGTTACAAAAGCATCCATGCTGGTGGCAACGGCCAAAAAGAGCAGGCTGAATCCCTGCGTCGGGTCCTGCCGTTTCACTACGGCGTCTTCTGTTGTATGGAAGGCATGCACAACGGCGCGGGCGCCGATAAAGGCCAACAACGCAAAGGCGATATAGTGGCCGACGTGGGCAACAAACTGCGCGGCATAAAGACCCGCCGCCCATCCGAGAACCGGCATAATACCCTGAAACAAGCCAAAATGAAAGGACAGTCGCAACACCTGCCTGTGCGTGACATTGCGCAGCCCGATGCTGACGCCAATGGCAACGGCCAGCGCATCCATGGCAAGGCCAACCGCTATGCCTATAAGAACAAAGGTAGACACAATAAGTGTTCCTCGTCTTGGTATTCCCCCCCGATCCGCATATCTTGTCGGCAGCCCGCCTCAGACAGTACGTCCTCCCCGAAAAAGGGTATGGTACCGGGGCTGGGGCTCGAACCCAGGACCTCTGGATCCACAATCCAGCGCTCTGACCAACTGAGCTACCCCGGCACTAACCTCGCAACGTCAAGTATACCTGCTTCACGCGCCCTGTTGCAAACCATCTACCGCTCTGAAAACCGTGAGAACGCCTGTCCCGTTGCCGCGGGGCAATGCTTGTTTGACGTCCGCCCAAGAGGTCTGTGGCTAGCCCGGATATTTCATCAGGTTTCGTCGTGAACCTGTGAAGATTGCGCCAGAACAGGTGTTTTGCGCAGGTCGCCGGCTGACAGCGTGTTATTACACGTCGAAGGCGGCGGGCAAGCAAAGCGCCTGATATGGTGTAAGATTCGCAGGCGCAACAGAAATCTTGTGAAATATCCGGGCTAGGATAAAACAGGAGCGATAAAAGGACTGTTAGAGAAGTGATCGTTATCTTGTGGCAGGGCTTCTTTACAAGCCAAACAACGCGCGGGCAAAATCTTCGGAAAATGGCTGGCCCGGTTGGTAGCCCCGCACCCATTCGCCATCAATGATCAAATAGGGAACCCCCTGTTTGCCCGTTTTTTCCTCAATCTCGACAGCGTATTCGGGATTCTCGCGGATATCCCGAAGCTCGTAATCAATACCCTGTTTGTCCATCCACGCACGCAATGCACGGCAATCACCGCAAAATGCCGCACTGTACAAAACTATGTTGCTCATGGTTGCTTATTCCTTTTGGTCACGTCCTTACTCTTCAATGTGCATCAGACCAAAGGTCATCACCGCCTCTGCGGCAACAGCATCATCCACGAGGGCCTGAGTCCGTACCTTGCAGGAGTTTTGCTGAAATTGCAGCATCTCCGCCTTGAGCGTGAGTTGGTCCCCCGGCACAACGGTGTCATGGAACGCCGCGTTTTCAAGGTTCACCAAGAAGGCAAGACGCCCGTTGGGTTCGCCATTGTCGCCGAAGATAAGGACGGCGCCCACCTGCGCCATGGCCTCAACAATAAGAACACCGGGCATAACGGGTATATCGGGCCAATGCCCTTGAAAGAAAGGCTCGTTCACGGAAACATTTTTGATGCCGACCACATGCTTGAGCGGCTCAAAGCTGAGTATCCGGTCCACCAGCAGGAAAGGATAGCGGTGGGGCAAAATCTTCATGATTTTGTTGACGTCCAGCGCAGGTGGCTGGCGCCGTGTTTTCGGCTTATATGCGCGCACCTCGGTTTCGGGACGGCCGTTGGCATATACCTTCTGTATCTGTTTGGAGAACATCACGTTCTTTTCATGGCCGCACTTGACACCGATGATGTGACCTTTGAGCGGACATCCCAGCAAATAGGTATCGCCCAGCAAATCAAGAATCTTGTGGCGCACAAACTCGTCCGGGAACCGCAGGGTGTCATTCAATATGCCGTCATCGCCAATGACGACGGCACTTTCCAAGCTGCCGCCCCGGATCAACCCGGCCTCCTGCAACATGCGCACTTCGCGGAGGAAACAGAAGGTGCGCGCAGGCGCAATTTCTTGCTTAAACGTTTCCTCGGTAATGGTAAAAGAAGCGTATTGCGTACCCACGGCGGGATGATCATAGGCGATGGTCATCGTAACCCGAAGGTCATCAGACGGCAATATGCTCAGTGTGACATCGTCTTTGCGGTAATATACCGGATGGTCTACGGTAATGTAATGTTTTTCCTTGTCCAGCTCCACCACGCCCGCCTTCAACAAGGTGTTCATCACCGGCAATGCGCTGCCATCGGCATTGGGGATTTCATCCGCGTCCACCTCAACGACCAAGTTATCAATGCCCAGCCCCGCCAGAGAAGACATGGCGTGTTCCACGGTGTGGATTTTTACGTCGCCGATGCCAAGCGTGGTGCCGCGTGAGACATCCACCACGTTGTTCACAAGCGCGGGTATGGCCGGGGAGTTTTCCACGTCCGTTCTATAAAACACAATGCCGCTGTCCGCAGGCGCAGGTTTGAACGTGACCGTGGTCAAACTGCCGGTATGCAATCCAATGCCATTATAGGAAGCTTCTTCAGCTATTGTCCGTTGTTTCATTAGAAATTATGTTTTCAAACTCCTTGAGTTTCTTTTCTATTGCCGTCAAACGCCGCAGCATTTCAGGCGTACGCTGCTGCGCGACCATTACGCGCCGTTGTGCACTGTGATCAATGGCGGGAACTCCGGATACCACCCGGCCCGCCTCCACCGACCGCGCCACACCGGCGCGTCCGCCAACCGTTACATCGTCGCCGATGGTAATATGTCCAATTACACCGGCATTTGCGCCAACACGTACACGGTTGCCGATAGTCGCGCTGCCGGCAATACCAGCCATGCCCGCAATGGCACAATGTTCACCTATAGTAACATTGTGCCCGATTTGAACCAAATTGTCAATTTTCGTGCCCGTTCCGATGGTGGTGACCCCAAGGGTTGCCCTGTCAATGGCGGTGTTACTGCCAATTTCAACGTCGTCGCCAATGCACACGCGCCCCATCTGGGGGATCTTGAGCCACTGCCCGTTAACAGGCGCAA
The DNA here is from genome assembly GCA_007118765.1 of Candidatus Hydrogenedentota bacterium. GTDB lineage: Bacteria > Hydrogenedentota > Hydrogenedentia > Hydrogenedentales > CAITNO01 > SLFT01. Next base: position 3,631 of record SKQZ01000337.1, on the reverse strand, counting down.
ATCCGAAGCCGTCACTACCAATCGTGGCATTCGCGTGAACAATGCAGTTCGCGCCGAGTTCACACTCTTCCCGCACCACCACATTTGGGAAAAGCACGGAGTCATTGCCTATCACAGCGTTGCGACCAACATAGACCCCCGGATAGAGTACAACATTGTCGCCAATGCTTGCCCCGGATTCCACGCACACATGAGGCCCCAAAGCGACATTATCGCCCAGCGTGGCCTCTGGCGCAACATAGGCGAGGGGATGAACCCCTGGCGCCGGGTGAGCGGGATCGGACGCAAATTGCTTCGCCACCATAAGAAAGGCAAAATCCGGCTGGCCCACAGAAATGGTTGTCATGTCAATATCCGGCGCCTGCTCGGGCACCAAGGCAGCCGAGGCGCTGGACTCGCGCAACATCGGAAAGTATTGCTGACTGCGTGCAAATGTCAGATCGCCCTGCTGCGCATCACCCAGACTGTTAACGCCGGAAATGCGCAGCGCCGGATCTCCATGCACGGTACCGCCCACCAACTGGGCAATCTGCTCAACAGACAACTCCATAACAGGAAGTTTCTCCTGATATTCGTTCGGGCGGCATTTACCGGGCCGCTTGCGTCATAAACTGTTTGTGCGCGGCATGCATCCAAGCACTACACGCAACAAATGTGTTTCAAAGCCAGCCTATACGAGGTGCAACCGTTCCAGACCGCGAAGCGACGTACGCTTAACGGTTCAATAGTTGCAACACACGGGGTGTAATATCAATGGTCGCACTATGATACAAAACGCTTGCGCGGGGTCCGGGCGTGGCATTAAAGATGAGATGATACCCCTCAGACTCTGCCACCTGCGCGATGCCGCGCTCAATATCACCGACTATTTCAACCAGTACACGCTCTTCCTGCGTATCAATCAAACGTTGGCGACGTTCCAGCTCACTTCGGTAGTCAGAGAAATCGGACTCTATTTGCGCTCGCATATCAAACCGTTCGTCATCGGTCATGGTGGCGCGATTGGCTTCATATTCCGCCCGGGCACGTTCGATACGCTCGGACATGGCGTCAATTTCTTGCTGCAATCGGTCCACTTCGCGCTGCAGTTCATCATACTTCTCTTTGCGCTTATCGTATTCTTCCATGAGCACGGACATATCCACTACTGCGATCCGGTACTGGGTGGTTTCATCCTGTGCCGCCGCCCCGTTCATATCGGCAACCATGACGGCGCCGCCGACAATGAGGACTGTTAACAACATATTGCACATTCCTACGGTAAAAGTTCTTGCATTCACAATATCGTTTCCTTTACGTGTTTTCTTTGCATGATTGCACGCTTTGATTGCTGTTTAATACATCCAAACTGCTCTGTCTTGTCCCCCGCGCACTGGTGCGGAGTATAGCACGTCATCCGCTTATCATGCAATACATCTTACTGTTTCAAGTAAAGATGCCGCTGAAGCAGGCGCATTCAGCGGCGGCTCGACTATAGGCATATAACGTTAGAACCGGAAACCTGTTGACATATGCAGGCGACCGGATTTGCTTTGATGTCGCTTGGGATTCAGGGGATGTCCATAATCCACCCGGATGGGGCCAAGCATCGGCACATTAAAGCCAAGGCCCACCCCCGCGCTGTAGTTAAAATCGCCAAAACCGAAATCGCCGGTGTCCGCCCAGACTGCCCCGGCATCCGTAAAGCCATAGATACGCAGCATCTCGGTAATTCGATATTTCATTTCAAGGTTGTAAATGAACCGCATATTGCCGCCCACTGCGAAATAATCACTCCAGAAGCGCCACGGATATTCGCGCACCTTCGGCCCGATGTCGCGGTTGCGGTACCCGCGCACCGTGCCGGTGCCACCGGCGTAAAAGCGTTCTTGCAACGGAACATAATCCGAACTGCCGTATTCGGTCATCACGCCGTGCCGCGTGCGCAATGAAAGCACATATTTCTCCGCGTCGCCAAGAGCGCGGTACCATGTGGAGTCATGTTCAAAACGTACAAACTCATGGTCGCCGCCCAGCCCGGCCAATTCGGCTGCAAGCACATGAACAGCGCCGCGATTGGGATCAAAATTGGAATCAAGGGTGTTACGCTCAATCTGCCACCGATTGGCAATGGTGGTGGACCGGCCTGTCTGACGCCGCAGTTCGGGATGCACGCGCCACGGCAATTCGGTGATTTTCGTCTCCTGATACCGCAGGCTGGTTTGGGCGAAGACATAAGGCGACAACGCCTTGCCGAAACGTAATTGGCCGCCACGCGCTTCCTCACGATACCGGGCAGCGCCGCGGACACGGTAGGATTCATCAAACACGTCAAAGCCAAAGGACAGGGGATATCCCAAAAATTCCGGCTCTGTGAAGCCGATGTTGTATTCCGTGCGCCGCTGTCCAACCTGTGCGCGCAGCCGCAATTGTTGGCCGCCGCCCGAGAAGGTGGGCCAGTTGGTCAGGTCAAAATTGCTCAGGCGCACTTCCGAAAACACCCCCATCTTATCTTCCGAGCTATAGCCTGCGCCGAAGTTGAAAATGCCTGTTTTGCCTTCTTCAACGTTCACCCGCAAGTCGGTAAACAGTTCGTCGTCCGTCTCGTCAAGGGTAATGCGCACATTGTCGAAAAACCGTGTGTTCTGGATGCGTTGTTCGCTTTCCTCCACTGCGGTGCCGTCGTAGCGTTCCCCCGGAATCAGCAACATCTGTCGCCGGATAATCTCGTCCTTGGTAATATCATTGCCCGTGATGCGGATTTCGCGGACATACCGCAAATCGCCCTCTTCGATGTGGTACACCACATTGGTTGTCTTGTTTTTGCGGTCCAAGGTAATGCGCGGCGCAACGATGGCATCAATATAGCCGCTGTCCTGATAGCCCTGCTCAATCAATTGCGCATCGGCGGCGACTTGGCCGCGGTCATGCACGTCGCCGGGATGTACGGCAATGATGCTCATGATCTCATCGTCATCAAAAACGATATTGCGCGCCACATCCATGGTTTCCACGGCATACTGCGGCCCCTCTTCGATATAGATGACCACGTCAATACGCCTGCCATCGTCAGAAAATGCCATGTCAATCGCCGTGACTTCCGCTTCAAGGAAGCCATGATTGGCATACTCATCAACAATGAGCGCCAAATCCGCCTCCACTTTGTCCTCTTCGTATCTGCCGCCCATGAACCACCACGCCGGACGGGAATTCATGGTTCTGCGCAAGTGCCTGCGGCTGAGATTTTCATTGCCTACGAAGGAAATGCTTCGTATGCGCGCTTTGCGGCCTTCGTTAATGTCGTAGATCAAGCGCACGCGCGACGGCCCGATATTCTCCGCGACAACATCCACCGAGGTGTTGGCAAATCCCTTTTCCTCGTATAGATCCAATATCGCCTGCCGTTCTTCTTCAAACGCTTCCGGCACAAACGCGCCGCCCTCGCGCATGGTGAGCACCGACCGGACGTTACGGGTGCGGATGCGCCGATTGCCGATGATCCGCACTTCGTCTATAACGCGCTTCTCGGTAACAACATACACCACGTCCAACCGGTCGCCCACCTCGCGCACTTCCGCGACAACCGTTTCAAAATATCCGAGTTCGTACAGTCGGCGAATATCGCGTGCCGTAACGCCGGGATCGTACGTGG
>SKQZ01000420.1 GCA_007118765.1 Candidatus Hydrogenedentota bacterium | reverse complement strand
CCGGATATTTCATCAGGTTTCGTCGTGAGCCTGTGAAGATTGCGCCAGAGCAGGTGTTTTGCGCAGGTCGCCGGCTGACAGCGTGTTATTACACGTCGAAGTCGGCGGGCAAGCAAAGTGCCTGATATGGTGTAAGATTCGCAGGCGCAACAGAAATCTTGTGAAATATCCGGGCTAGGCGCCGGGCTCGGGAATCGGGCCCACCGGGTACTCATGATCAAAGTCAAGCACTGCCGGCACCAGGTCTTCGTTGGCATTGAGCGCGTCATCCCATGTGACCTCTTGTCCGGTGTAGGCGGCCATACGGCCCATAATCGCGGTCAGGGTGCTTTCAGACGTTTGAACGCCTTCATTAACATAGGGGCGCTCACCGCGAATGCTTTCCACCAGTGCAATGATTTCATTCACATAGGGGTCGCTTCTGTCGCGGCCCATGTCGCGGCAACTGCTTTTGCCTTCTGTGCCGGTTACCTCTTCAAAGACGGCGTTTTTGCTGTTGCGCCAATGACGGGACATGCTGAGCATGTGAACCCCGTTTTCATATTCAAAGTCACAGGTGAAGTTGTCCCACAAATCGCCATAGCGCTCTTCAAGGGGTTTCCACGCGCGTCCGCCCGAGGCGACCACTTTCACCGGATGCGCATCCAGCACCCAGTTGATGACGTCTATGTTGTGCATGTGTTGCTCAACGATATTGTCGCCACAGGTCCATATTGTGTTGTACCAGTTGCGCAGGCGGTATTCCAGATCGTTCCATTCCGGTTTGCGCTCATGACTAAATGGCAGTGTGCCGTTCCAATAGGCCCGCGCCGCCAGAATCTCGCCTTTCGCGCCGTCTTGCAGCTGCTTGACGGTTTCCATATAGGAAGTCTGGTGACGTCGCTGGGTGCCTGATATGATTGAAAGGCCTTTTTCGGCGGCTTCGTTGGAAGCAGCGATGCATCGGCGGACACCCACGGAGTCCACTGCGAAGGGTTTTTCCATGAACACATGCTTGCCGGCGGCCACGATGGCTTCAAAATGCATGGGACGGCAATAGGGCGGCGTGGCATGGAGCACGATGTCCACGTCCGTTTCAAGCAACCGCTGGTAGGCGTCCAGTCCATGGAAGCAATACTCATCCTGAATGTCCACCTTGGGCTTTACACGCGGGTCTTCGTTGTTTTCAATTTCGCGCCGTTTGTTCACCAGCGTGTCTTCAAAAACATCCGCCATGGCCACCAGTTTGACGTTGTCATTTCCGGTAAGGCAGTTTATCGCGGCGCCGCCGCCACGACCGCCGCAGCCGATTAACCCTACTTTTAAGGTGTCCACATTGTCCGCCGCAACACCTGATTTCCCTGAGAGGACGGCAAATCCCGCGGCCAGCGCAGAGGCCTTCGCGAAATCGCGTCGCGACATGTCCTTGCCAGATTGCTTGCTCATGATTCGTTCACCTTTCTTCATGTGAATATTGATGGTTACGAAAAAACGACGGTTGCATGCCGAACGCGACACCATCGGTTTTCCGGCTGCGATACAGTAGTCGAGCGTCTCGCTCATCACCACTATAGCATAGCACAAAGAAGCGTCCCAAACATGTTGCCAACAAAAATCTTGTTGCAGGCATCGGGTTCGTGGATAATAGGGCACAATCGAGGCCGCGCAAAGGGAAGCATCCATGACGCGAATTATCCACATAACCGATCTACATTTTTGGCGCCTTGTGTGGAACCCGGCGTTGTTGTGCAACAAACGCTTGCTGGGCAATCTGAATCTGGCGTTGCGTCGCCGCCATTATGTGCGACAAGAACGGGCGGAATCGTTCCTTGCCTTATATCGCTCCCTTGACGCGGATGCAGTGCTTATCGGCGGCGACATGACAACAACCGGCACCAATGCGGAATATAAACTGGCCGCGGCCTTTGTCAATGAGCTCGCACAAGTGGGCCCACCCGTATTTATGGTGGCCGGCAATCACGACCTGTACACATTTGAAGCACAACGGAAACACCGTTTTGAGTCGTATTTTAGCGATCGCCTCCAAGAGCCGGAGAAACCGCAGTTGACCTATATGCCCGGTGATATCCCGCTGCTTCTTGTGCCCACCGCCAAACCCAACCTGCTGAGTTCCCGTGGCGCCATTACGGGTGCGCAACTGGTGGCGACGCGCCGTCTCCTTGAGGAACGGGCGCCGGACAGGTTATTGGTGCTTGCCCATTACCCCATACTGGACAATCCGGCAGTCTACAATAACGGGGTTCTGCGCCGTCTGGGCAATGCCGAAGCGTTGCGGCGCGTGTTGGGGGTTTCAGGATGCCCCACGCTGTATCTGGCCGGTCATGTCCATCGTTTCAGCCATGCCCGCGACCCGCGTTTTCAGAACCTTACGCAACTCACGACACGCGCATTGTTTTACGAAAAGGACGACTGCCCCGGCGGTTTTACGGAAATACTTTTTGACAAGGACGCTTGTACCGTTTATCCATGGCGGTATTGCGATGGCTGGGAGCGGGCATCTGAACCAAGCGCATGTTGAGCAGCGCAATGGTACGCGCCCTTACTTGCCAATGCAGAAAGAGGCAAAGATACGGTCAAGCACGTCTTCCGAAGTCGTTTCGCCGGTGATTTCGCCGATGGCGGCAAGGGCCTCGCGCACGTCCGCCGCGAGAAACTCCGGGGAGGCGTCCTTATTATCCAACAACCGTTGCAGTGCCTGTGCCGCGCGGCGCATGCTGTCTTTCTGGTGCGCACGAAAGAGCATGGGGGTGTCGGCGGCAGGTGCGCTTTCGCCGAGGAGCAGCGTGGCGAGTTGATGTTCAAGCGGCCGCAAGCCGTCGCCGGTTTTTGCCGAGACGTCGCACACGGCCGCGCATTGGATGGGCAACGTATGGTCGTCGTCGTTTGCAGCAGCAGGCAAGTCCGTTTTGTTGCGCACAAGTACCACGGGGATTTCGAGGGCGGCAAGGTGTTCGGCCAACATGGTGTCTTCGGTTGAGAGTGAGAGGGATGCGTCCACCACAAACAAGATCATGCCCGCCTGTTCAGCGGCAAGGCGCGCCTGCTCCACGCCAATGGCCTCCACTTCGTTGTCCGTGGTTCTCATGCCGGCGGTATCAATAAGCCTTGCGGGCACGCCGTCGAGGGTAATGGTTTCTTCGAGCCTATCCCGCGTGGTGCCAGGTTGTTTGGACACAATGGCGCGTGCGTCACGCAGCAGCGCGTTAAACAGACTTGATTTGCCCGTGTTGGGCTTGCCAACAATGGCAAGGGCCACGCCTTCACGATAACGGATGCCCGCGTCAGCCGTGTGTGTCAGTGCGCACATGCGCTGCCGCGCATCTTGCAGCCTCTCAAAGAGTGCGTCATTCACCAATTCAGGCAGGTCTTCCTCCGGGAAATCCACGGCGGCCTCAATATGTGCGAGTGCGTCTATGAGCACGTCGCGCAACGCATAAAGCGTACGCGACAACATGCCTGCCGAGGCGGTGTTGGCGGCGCTGAGCGCCGCGCGGGTTTGGGCGCGCACCACGTCAATAACGGCCTCGGCACGGCTAAGATCAATGCGGCCGTTAACGAAAGCGCGCCGGGTAAATTCGCCGGGCCTTGCCAGTCGCGCCCCCTGCTCCAACACGGCGTCAAGGATGGCGCGCAACGGCGCCATGCCGCCGTGGCCGTTGATCTCAACCACATCTTCTGCGGTGTAGCTGTGGGGGGCGCGCATCACATGGAGCAACACTTCATCCAGCATATTCCCGGCGGCGTCATGCACATGCCCGTGAAAGACCCGTTGCCCTTCGCGTTCGATGTCCTTGTCTTTGGATGACACAAACACCTTGGCCGCAATTGGCAGGGCTGCGTTGCCGCTCAAACGAACAATCCCCACGCCGCCTTCACCGGGCGGCGTGGAGATTGCCACTATCGTATCTTCATCAAAAACGTTTGACATCACTCTTTCGAGGTGGACGCCTTCTTTTGACGGTCGCGATTGCGTCCCCGTTCGCGACGGTTTCTATTGCTGTCGCCGCGTCCGTCCACCGGGTTGATAACAATGCTTCTGAACAGCGAGTCGCCGAGGCTATAGGTGCGTACAGCCGGGTCGGATTCAAGCGTAAGGTGCACAATACGGCGTTCCTGAGGGCTGAGCGGTTTCAAGCGCACATTGCGTCCGGAATCTTTTGCGCGTTTGGCCATGGTGCGTGCCATGTCTGCAAGGGTGTTCCGCCGCCGGTCAACATAACCGCCCACATCCACCATCACGCGCTCCGAGTTCTCCGCAGCGTCATGCTGGGCGATCATGCGGTTTACAAGATACTGAATCGCGTGCAAGGTGACACCGCGTTTGCCGATGAGAATACCACTGTCCTCTTCGCTGTCTATGACAAGCCGGGCGCTCCCGTCCGAAACGCGCTTGAAAGAGACCTCTCCGTTCAGTCCCATCAAATCCAGCACCTCGCTGAGCATGGCCGCCGCTTCCTTGCCCTGTGCGTCGGTGATGGTTTCGATATCATCATCGGTACGCGCATCGGGCGGCAGCTCGTTGTTGTTCCTGTTGTCTTCGGCAGGCACGTCATTGTCAAACTCCTGAACACGGCGCAAGGCTTCCGTTGCTTCGTCCGTTACGGAGTTGTTCTTTTTGTCCACAATCGGCGCCGCCTTGTGGGCGTTGCCCTTTTGCTGCTGTGCCGAGCCTTTTTCCGGGGCGTTCTTTTCGTTGCGTTTATCTTGCCCGCCGCCGCGTTTACGCTTCTTCTTGCGTCGGTTGCCGCTGCGGTCATCCTTATCTTCCGAAGCCCGATTATCTTTGCGATCCCGTTGTCCGCCGCCGCGTCGTGAATCCTGACGGTCCTGATTTCCGCCGCCGCGTCGCGATTCCTGACGGTCCTGACTCCCGCCGCCGCGGCGCGTGTCTTTACGATCCCCGTCACGCTGGCCCTGACGTCTCTGCCGGTCGCCACGCTTGGCGTCCGTGTCCGGGCGGTCAACGCTCAGTCGCACGCGAACCGGTCGCGCACCAATCCCCAGAAATCCCTTGCTTCCCTCGTCAACAACATCAATCTTTTCGAGATCGTGCATATCCACCCCAAGTTCTTTGAGGCCGTTCTCGATGGCTTCCTCGCGGGTCTTCCCCGCACTTTCTATATGCTTCATCTTTTACTTTCTCCTGTTCATCCGACGCCTGTAGGCATCGTCATGTAGGGGCGGCTGCCCCGTGCCCGGGCGGTGTTATTTTTTGCCCTTGGCATCTTTGCGGCGACGCGGGCGCTGTTTCTTTTTGCGCATCTCCTTGTTCATTTCGCGTTGTTTCGCGCGTGCCACATCGTAAAAATGCTTGGGTTTGCCGGGCTTCTTTCGTTTTACGGGTTCAACATCAACATCCATCCGCTGAATAATAAAGTTTTGGGCAATGCCCAACAGGGTGCTGACCAGTATGTAGAGATTCAGCCCCGAGGCCATGTTGTATGTGATGACGGCAAAGAGCACGGGCATAAAGGTCATCAACATCTTTTGCTGCGGATTCTGTACGGGCCCGGACATGGGCATCAGTTTTTGACTGACCACCATGGAGCACGCCATAAGTATCGGCAGCAGGTTCAGGCTTTCGAGGGGTATGTCGGTAAAGGGCAGCGGGATTTGGAAGGGCAGCATCATCAGCCTGTCCGGCTCGGAAAGATCCTGTATCCAAAAGACGAAGGGCGCACGCCGCAACTCGAACGCACTCCATAACATGCGATAAAGCGCAATGAATACAGGCATTTGCAGCAGCATGGGCAAACATCCGCCCAGCGGGCTTACGCCGCGCTCGCGGTACATTTCCATCATCCGCTTTTGCAATTCCTGCTGGTCGTCCCCGCATTCCGCTTTCAGCTTCTCCATTTCCGGCGCCAGCTTCTGCATTTTCTTCATGCTCAACATGCTCTTCCATGTCAGCGGAAACATGACGGTGCGCACAATGACCGTGAGGAAAATGATGGCCAGGCCGTAGTTGGCAACCACGTTGTCATGGAACCAGATGAGAATGGTCAGCAACAGCTTTGAAAACCAGTCCATGAAGGTAAACGTGGTGAAGAAGGCCAATACCGATTCGAGAGAGGGCCATGCTTCGCGCAGGGCATTGCGCCCGCGCGGCCCCATGTAGGCGAGGTAGGTGTATTCGGCGGTCTCATCTGCGGCGAGTTCCGTGCGTGGCGCCCCGATGCCGAACCGGAACATATGATCCGTGCCGTGAAACCAGAAGTCGGCAAGATCGAACGTGGGTTTCAGCGCCACCACGAAATAGGCGCTGCTGATGGCGCCCCAGTCCGGGTCCAGAACGCGCTGATTGTACCATGCGCCCGGCGCTTCGGGCAGCGACAACCGTGACGTGCGCTGATAGGTATTGGCATTGTCTTTGCGCCATACGATATTTTGTCCGCCGCCTTTGGTTAAATCGCCTGATGCAACGTTGGGCCCCCAATAGAGTGAAAAGGCAGGTTCCGTCCTGTCACGCCCCAGCAAGACCGGTTGGTCGGTCAGATTGGTGTATGCGACGCGCACCTCAGCCACATGCGCGTCCTCTTCGAGGGTGACGGTTTTTACAACCCGGGCGTATCCAGGCGCCTCTATCTGGAACGAAAGGGTATGTGTTTCCGCTTCCAATACTTCCCAGCGCCGGTAATTGAGTTCATCGTCCAACAGGCCGTCATGAAACAGCAAACCAAGCGGATACACCACGTCCGCGTCATCAAGGATAGGCGTTTCCGGCACCAATTGGATGGAGTCGCGGCCATCTTCGCCCAACAGTACCGTAGCCCGCTTCAGGCGCGCACCAACACGCGTGAATACCAGTTCCAACCGCTGGTTGCTCAGGCTGACCTCGTCCTGGGCGGGATCTTCAGGCGCTTCGGCAACAGGCGGCAGTAACACGTCGGTGTCTGGGTCATCCGAAAACGGATCGCGTTCCGCAGGCGGTACTTGGCCGGGCGCACGGTCGCGATCCAAGGGACCGGTTCTCGCGTCGTCTTCTTCCGCTACCGTTTCAGACGCTCGTTCAGGCGGGGGCTGCGTATCCGGCAGGAAAAAGTATGCCCACCCGATTACCAGTACCGTCATCAGCAATATGGCAAGCAGCTGATTGCGCTGAAGTTCCTTATCACGATTGTCATCTAACAATGATTTTTTCTCCCGTCCCGCTTTTGAAGCCGGACGCTGGCGGGCACTGGGCGCTCAGGTTTTTGTATCGCCTGTTCATGGCGTGCTCCCGGCGGCGGATCGTATCCGCCCTTGCAGAAAGGCTGACAGCGCAACAACCGCCACGTTGCGAAGGCGCCGCCCTTCAGTACGCCGTGTATCTGGATGACTTCGATGGCATATTGCGAGCAGGACGGCACAAATCGGCAGTGACGTCCAAGTAACGGCGAGACCCACCGTTGATACCAACGGATGGGCGCAATTAACAGGCTACGCATCAACGCCATAATGGCTCCCAAGCATACGCCCAAGTTCCTGCATACAGGCGTTTCCAGACAGGGCCGCACTGGCCGCTCGCGCCACCACCACCAGTTGCATGCCCGGCGGCATTCGGTGGCGGTTTTGGCGGAAAAATTCGCGAATGTGGCGTTTCACGCGGTTGCGCGTTACAGCATTGCCCACTTTGCGCGATACCACCAAGCCAAGGCGCGGCACGTCGGTCCCGTCCATAAGGACATAACACACAAACACGCGCCCCCACACTTTTTTGCCCCGTGCGAAAACACGCTGAAAATCGGACTTGCACGTTAGCCGTGTGGCGCGGGGGAATTTGCCGTGTTGGGGGGCGATGTCGTTCATTACCTCGCAAACATGGAATCGGAAACCGAAAGGCGCTTGCGGCCACGCCGACGCCGTGCCGCAATAATCTTGCGACCGGCAGCCGTTGCCGTGCGCGCGCGGAATCCGTGCGTGCGGATACGCTTCGTATTTGAAGGCTGATATGTTCTTTTCACAACATTCTCCTTAATTCTTGCTCTTAAACGGTAAACGCTCTACTTTTGGATGGGGAATGCCCACGAAACATGGCGTGTATGCAAAGGAACACGCCAAAAATGGTGCTTGCAGTCCCCCAAACGCCCCGATACCACAGAATACCATAACGGCATGTTCCCCGTCCAGTATCAGGTAATTGTACCGTGGACGGACGGGAGATGTCAAGATCAGGGGCGCTCATTTTGTCTAAATCATGGGCTGTGCTATTGTATACACGGTACGGTTGCGGCGCAAGTGGCGCAGTGATGAAGGAGTTATCGCGATGGCAGATTTTGACGCTTGGGCAGCTTACTACGATTTGGTGCATAAAGGACTGCCCGGTGAGGCGGAGTTTTATGGAGGGCAGGCATTAAGACGCGGCAAGCCGGTGCTCGAAATTGGATGTGGCACGGGGCGCATCGCCATCCCGTTGGCCATGTCCGGTCTTGACGTAACAGGACTGGACAACTCGGTCAACATGCTTGTCTTGTGTCGGGAAAAAATGGCGCAGGTTGG
>SKQZ01000437.1 GCA_007118765.1 Candidatus Hydrogenedentota bacterium | reverse complement strand
TTTTGCGCAGGCCGCCGGCTGACAGCGTGTTATTACACGTCGAAGTCGGCGGGCAAGCAAAGTGCCTGATATGGTGTAAGATTCGCAGGCGCAACAGAAATCTTGTGAAATATGCGGGCTATGGTGTCTGACGCGTTCTTACCGAACATCGCTTGTTGCCGTTTTGATCGGGGGGTTCCGGGAAGTCGTGGCGCTCGGCAGGGCCGGATTTATGCCGCTGTCAGGTCCCTCAAAAAAAAGATTCAAAAAAGGTTGATCCAAGGGTTTATTTGCTGTAACATACCGCACCTTCACTGTTATCTTATACGGTGAAGTCTAAACGTTGACTTTTTGTCGGGGCCATGTTTGGGCCGCACTTGCGGGCATGGTTGCCGACTTTGTATAGAACCCAAACTGTAGGAGGGTTTATGAGTTGCACAAGGGTAGACACTTACTAATGGACTGTCGCAATGTGGCTCGAGAAGTTTGTTTGAACGACAAACTGGTGCTGAACGTGATGGCACGTGCAGCAGAGCGGGCCGGGGCAACTGTCGTATCTCAGGTACGCTACAAGTTCGGTAGTGATTCGCCACCTGGGTTTACGGCCGTCGTATTGCTCGACGAAAGCCATTGTTCCGCGCATACCTACGCGGACCTCGGGCTGATAGCAATGGACGTGTTCACCTGCGGTAATACGGATCCGCGGGATGTGTCGCGTTTCATACAGGAGGAAATCGAACTCGGCGATGTAACAATCACCGAAGTCGGCCGCTTCAGTACGCCCGAGAACTCCTACACAGAAACGTATTACGAACAAGAACCCGCGCTGGCCTGCTGACAGGCTCGCCAACACAGGTTTATCCTCTCCCCTATGTCCCCACGTGAATTACGAGATGGTCGTGATGACGGCCTGATGCCGTTGTCAAGTTTGGACTTGGATTCCGTAACATCCTTTGCCGGGCTGGCGCGCGCTATGGCGGCAACGTCTTTCGGCGGGCGCCGGCTCGGCCAAGCGTTGGATGTATGTCTGGCCATGTTCAGCGATCCGGAGTGCAAGGTGGTGCTCACCCTGTCCGGCGCCATGACGGTGGCGAAGCAGGGCCGCATCATTTGCGACATGATAGATCGCGGTCTGGTGCAGGCCGTAGTGGCTACGGGCGCGCTTATGGCACATGGCCTCACCGAGTCCATCGGGTTGACGCACTATGCCATAGACCCCGACAGTGATGACAAAGAGCTGTTCGAGAAGGGCTACAACCGCGTTTATGACACCCTTGAACTGGAGTCCAATCTAAACGAGGTGTGTGAAGTGGTGGCCGATGTGCTCGAACAATGCACACCGGAAGAAGGGGTCTGGTCGTCAGCGCGGTTTTGTCGTGCCGTTGGTGAAACGCTTGATCAACGCGACGAAGGGCCCGGCATCCTGCGCAGTGCATGGCGCAAAAACGTGCCGGTTTTTATCCCCGCATTCACGGATAGTGAAATGGGCCTGGACTTCGCCACGTTCGCCATGAAAAAGGCGCTTGCAGCACGAAACGACCGGGAGCGCGATATTTCGTACAAGGAATTGTTTACCGCCATTCCGCCTTACAACCCGTTCCTTGATTTGCAGGAGTATGCCCGTTTTGTGGGTGATGCCAAGGCGCTCGGCATATTTACCGTCGGCGGCGGCGTACCGCGTAATTGGGCGCAACAGGTCGCGCCGTACTACGATATTACCGCGGACAGGCTGGAAGTTGAACTTGCCGCGCCCCGCTTCAAATACGGTGTGCGACTGTGTCCCGAGCCGGTATATTGGGGCGGCCTTTCCGGCTGCACCTATTCCGAGGGTGTCAGTTGGGGCAAGTTTGTTGCGCCCGAGGACGGCGGACGGTATGCGGAAGTGCTTGCCGATGCCACCGTTGTGTGGCCGCTCCTGATGAAAGCGGTTTTTGAAGAGCTTGATGCCTAATCTCCCCCGTCCGTTTGGTTGATGGTGCATTCTCCGGCCTTGTCTTGTATAATCCCGTTGTGAAGCGACTGGCATGAACACAAGAGGAGTCTGACTATGCAGCGACGGGATTTTATGAAAACAGCCGGGGGCGCCGCCTTGTTTGCCGCCGGTCTGGGACTGGGTATGGACAGCGCAGCACAGCGGGCAACCAAACCGAATATCATCTATGTGCTGGCGGATGATCTGGGGTATGGCGATTTGGGCTGTTACGGGCAGGAAGTTATCAAGACGCCGTGCATCGATCGGATGGCTGCCGAGGGCCTCAAGTTCACGGAACACTATGCAGGCAGTACGGTGTGTGCACCGTCCCGCGCCTGTTTGTTGACCGGAAAGCATACGGGACATGTTCATGTGCGCGGCAATGGTGATATTACGTTACGGCCCTCTCCCAAGGATATTACCGTGGCGGAACGATTGCAGGCCGCGGGCTATCACACGGCCATGATTGGCAAGGCGAGTGTCGGTTGTAATGGTGTGCCGCCGGAATTGCCGAACGAAAAAGGGTTTGATTATTTCTTCGGCTATCTCAATCATGTGGATGCGCACCACTATTTCCCTGAACGCTTGTATCGCAATGGCGAGGAAATAGCGTATCCCGACAATGAACTGCACGAGGGAACGCACTATAGCCATGACTTGTTCTACGAGGATGTCATGCGGTACTTGGACGAACATCAGGAGGGGCCGTTCTTTCTGCACTGGAGTATGCAGATTCCCCATGCCAGTCTGTATGCGCCCGAGGAGTGGAAAGCGATGTATCGCAGTCAATTTGAAGAGGAGCCGGTAGTACAGCGCCATTACAGGAGCGAGCCGGAACCGCGCACCACCTTCGCCGCCATGGTGTCGCGCATGGATTGGGAAGTGGGGCAACTGCTGGATAAATTGAAAGAACTCGGCATTGCGGAGAATACACTGGTAATTTTTACCAGCGACAACGGGGCGATGCACGAAGGCGGTCACGACCGCTTCTTTTTCGATTCGAGCGGCCCGTTGCGCGGCGGCAAACGTGACCTCTACGAGGGAGGCATACGTGTCCCCCACATTGCGTGGTGGCCCGGAACAGTTACGCCGGGAACGGAAACGGCCCACACATCCGCCTTTTGGGACTTCAAGGCCACGGCCTGTGATCTTGCCGACACAGCAATGCCCGAAAAAACGGACGGCATCTCGTTCCTGCCCACATTATGCGGACGTGCCGATGCGCAGGACGAGCATGAGTACTTGTATTGGGAGTTTCATGAACAGGGCGGCAAACGGGCGCTCCGCTTCGGAAATTGGAAAGCGGTGCAGCTCAGTATGAGCCAGCGACCCTTCGAGCCGATTGAACTCTATGACCTGGATACGGATTTGGCGGAGGAAAACGATCTCGCTGCCGAGCATCCCGACATTGTGGCCCAAGCCGAGGCGCTATTTGCTGAAGCGCGCACACGCTGCGATATTGAGCAGTTTAACTTTCCGGTATAGCGTATTAGAAGGTATAAGGTGCGCGCATGTCCCGTTTGAGATGGCTGTTGGCCTCGTCGTCGTTGACAAAAACCTCGTTTTTGGGATCCCATTCAAGCTCACGGCCAACCCAGCGTGCGATGTTGATGATATGGCACAGGTTGGTGGTGCTGTGTCCCACTGCAACATCCGTTATGGGTTTTTCCCGTGAACGGATGCAGTCCAACCAGTTCTGGATATGGTTGTCGCTGACTTCAAGGGCTTCTTCGTCATCGCCGAGCGGCGCTTCTATGATGGATTTCGGCCGCGCATCATAACGGTTGCGATCCACCAGAATCTCGCCCTTGTCGCCCACGAACCGACCGCCGCCGGCCGGGCCTCTTCCGTCCAGATGTACCTCAATGCCGTTGGCATAGCGGAAGGATACCGGCGCCCACAGCCCTTCATCCTCCGGCCATACGGCAACCGGGCCGGATAGATCCATGCCCAATGCCCACTGGATAAGGTCAAGGCCGTGGGTGCCCCAGCCCGTCACTTCGCCACCGGAGTAGGGGCGATACGATATCCAGCCCAGCGGGCCGCGCTCGTCCCGTTCGCCATCGCCTCGGGGCGCGTATAAGTGCTCGTGAAAGGGACGCGGTTCTGTCGGGCCGCACCACTTATCCCAGTCCATGCCTTCAGGCACGGGTTGGGCGGGCAAAGTGCACTCCCACGGACTCGGATAGTTTTCGGTATGCACGGTGTGAATATCACCGGCCCGTTTGTTTCGTACCATTTCACAGCCGATGCGACATCCTTCCATGGAGCGTTGCATACTGCCGGTGGTTATCACGCGGCCGTGTTTGCGCGCCGCTTCGAGCATTAACTGTCCGTCGTGCACAGTCAAACTCATGGGCTTTTCCACATAAACGTCTTTGCCCGCCTCACAGGCATGCACCGTGTTCAGTGCGTGCCAGTGGTCCGGCGTGGCAATGAAAACAGCGTCAACATTCGGATCATCCAGCATCTCCCGATAATGGCGATATCCCTTTGCTTCAGGATGCTTTGCCAACGCCGTGTCAATCCGCGCCTGATACACGTCTGCAAAGGCGACAAGCGAGGCGTCTGTGATTCGGGCGCATTGATTCATCAACGAAGTGCCCATGCGTCCGGGGCCGATCACGCCCAAGCCGATGCGGTCATTTGCGCCGGGACGCCCTGGCGCCGCAAGCACGCCAGAGGGAATGATATACGGGGCGGCCGTTATGCCGATGCCGAGGTGAAACGTGTTGCGTAAGAAAGTACGCCGGCTGGTTTTATTCTTGTCCATCGTTTAAGTTTCCTTGCGGTTATGTGTACAACAATGCAATGACGCGCAGTGCCCATTATACGTAAAAGCCCGTATTGCGATACAAAAAAAATGACGTTACAGGGTGATGTATGGCTGTCTTGACGGCTCTTCCGCTGTCAAGGCGACGCCGACACCACAGCAGAGACGAAGAAGGCGTTCATGTTATGATGGACAGCGATAACACAGCTTCTGTTGTCGTACTTGAGAGCACAACATGTGGGTTATTGTTGATGCATGACAAAGCAAAGGAAAAATGATGCGCTGTTTGGTTTTAATTTTAATGGTGACAGGCGGTTTTTATGGGCAACACCCCGGTGTGGCCGAAGCGATTGATGTTGAACACGTTGTTGTGCATCACGAAGCGGGGCGTTTTGGCGGCTGGCCTGCGAATCACGGGATGTGGTCATGGGATAACGAGTTGCTTGTAGGCTTCTCGTATCTCTATTACCGGGATATGGGCCGGGCGCACCATGTGAACCGGGAAAAGCCGGAGGAGCACCTGCTTGCACGCAGTATGGACGGCGGAAAAACATGGACCGTGGAGTTTCCGAATCGGGAAGGATATTTGATACCTCAAGGCGGCGGTATGCACGGTATTCAGATGCCGGACATTGAAATTCCTGAACTCACCCCCTCCCCCGGCGAAATTGATTTTGCCCATCCGGATTTTGCCATGACCATGCGCATGGTGGACAAACATATCGGACCCTCTTCTTTCCATTATTCCTATGACCGTGGTCGCAGCTGGGCAGGGCCTTTTGTCATACCTGTGTTTGATACGCCGGGAATTGCCGCACGTACCGATTATATTGTGGACGGGCCGGACACGTGTACCCTGTTTCTTACCGCTGCCAAGTCCGACGGCCTTGAAGGACGGCCGTTGGCGGTGCGCACAGACGACGGCGGCGCAACATGGGAATTCTTATCGTGGATAGCGCCGGAGGAACGCGGATACGGGATTATGCCTGCCACCGTCCGTTTGTCAGCAACGGAACTAGTGACCCTTGTGCGTCACCGGGATGGCGATGCACGCTGGATTTCAGCGCATCGCTCACTGGACAACGGGGCATCATGGGCCTACTGCAACACGCCCACGGGGGATGCCACTGTGGGCAATCCCGCCAGTCTTATCATGCTTTATGACGGACGGCTTTGTTTTGTGTACGGGTACCGGAGGGCGCCCTATGGCATCCGTGCACGACTCAGTAATGATGGCGGTCGCAGCTGGAGTGACGAGTACATCCTGCGCGATGATGGCGCGAGCGGTGATCTGGGCTACCCGCGAACAGTGCAGCGCCCGGACGGAAAAATCGTGACGGTATACTATTATTGTGACAATGAAACCGGACCGGAACGCTATATTGCCGCTACCATCTGGACGCCGCCAACGAAGGAGTAGGCCTTTGTTCAGGCGAAAGGAATTACGGTCGTCCGGTCTTCTTCTTCGCCCCGGGTGTATTCGCGGCCCGGAATCAGCGAACGCGCCGCGAAGGCGGGATCACTGAGTCCGTGGGTGTGTATTTCCATTCTGTCCTCATACACGCGCACTTCACGGTATTCCACCGGGTATTCCGGCAGGGCGGACGTGGTTATCTGGGCAATGCCGTTTCTACGGGTAATGACGTTTGTATGCAGGTGGCCGCAAAATATGGCTTTTACCTGTGGGTACTTGGAGAGCACGTTGAGCAGCAAATCGCCGTTCTCAAGCGCGCCAGCGTTTTTATACTCCGGCTGACGCAGCCGATCCGGTATGTCAAGCACGGGATAATGAACGGCCAGACAGGTCGCCATTGTGGGATGTGCGTTCAGCACACTTTCCAACCACACAAATTGTTCGGGGGGCAGCGCCCAGCGCATATTACGCAAATCCGTATCCTGTTGTTCCTCTATTTCGGGGTCGGGAAAAGGCATTAAGGAGTTATCCTGCCACACCCACCATGGATCAAGCACGCAAAAGCGAAGATTCTTGTGTACAAAGGAATACACCGTATTGGGTGTTGGCAAATGGCTGTCGTAGGCCTCCAAAAACCACCCCCGGGATTCCATGTTGTAGTAATCATGGTTGCCGCCCATGGGATAATACGGAACTCCCAACCCATCAAGCGCGTCGCGTGCTTCAATGACGGAGTCGCGTGAACGGTGGCTGACAATATCCCCCGTAACAAGCAGGAAGTCGGGGTCTACTTGTGTCAGGTCATGACGTAAACACGCCATGACATCCGACATCATGGAACACAGAAATTGGTTGTTCCAGACGCCATCGCGTGTGCTTGCAAGATGCGGATCCGATACATGAACAAATCGCCACATGGCTATCCCCTGAGTATTTCATTTAAGGCAATATGCATATTGCAAACATTCAACGCGACATGCAGATTACGGACTGTGTTATCTATTCGGTGCAACATCACCTTAATTGTACACAATAAAGACGATCCTGGCATAAAAAAAATTGCCCAATACGGAAAAAGTGTGCGGCGGATAATCCGAAACAGAGGCTGTTATATGAAAAGCCTGCGACTCCCGAGGGGAATCGCAGGCAAGATGCAACGACGAGTCAGTTGGTGCATTTATTGAGTGGGTTGGTCTGCTTGTGGTTCAGGTTGCGTCGGACGAGTCCGGAACTGACGGGTGGCCGGCATGCGCTGTTGGTTGTCCCTGTTCTGACCAAGTCCTCTGCCTTGGCCGCCGCCGGGGCCATAGCCGCGTCCTTGGTCTGCCGTGCGACCATAACCGCGCCGCATCGGACCTTGACGATTATCGCACAGACCGTCGCCGGTGGTATCCACGAAATTATCGCATGTGCCGTCGCCGGTGGTGTCTACAAAATTGGGACCGCCTTGACCAAGTCCCCTGCCCTGGCCGCCACCGGGGCCATAGCCGCGTCCCTGTTCTGTCGTGCGACCATAACCGCGCCGCATCGGGCCTGTGGGCTGGGCATTATCGGGGGCCATGCCGCGCCTCTGTCCCATGTTGCGGCCATCTTGCCCGGGCGCAAGGCCCCGGCCCTGACCGCCTGCGCCGTAGCCGCGCCCGGCGCCCGGCGCCTGACGATACCCGCGACCGGTTCCATCTGCCTGTTGTCGGCCGTACCCCTGAGTACGGCCCACGCCACGGCCGTCACGCAATCCTTGCCCCAGCCCTCGGCCGGGTGGCTGTTGTGCTATCTCCTGCGCTGTCGTATCGGTTTGCGTCGTCGTGTCGGGCTGAGCCACGGCAATGCCGGCAAGCGTCAACGCCGCCATTCCTGTCATGATAAACATTGTCTTAAACATGGTGCTGCTCCTTTCTTGAGGGATAAAGTCCCTCATCATTGTTACGAGGTTTCTTCAACTGGTTGCAGTAGTAATGGAGCATAACGCATGCCAACAAAAAAGAAGGGAAACAACCGAAACATAGGCGCGTACCATGCATAAGCATCACAATACACTCGGTGGCCATGCAATATTTGCACACATAATGGTCTTGGGATGCTATGGCACTTGGGGAAAAGCACCCAAGCTCATGGCGGTTATCGTGTATAGAAATTTTCGTCGTTTCATAGCTCTTCTACATGTCTTCGTGTCCTGTTACAATCGGCGTTTTACGCTGGCGACCGACAGCAACACCAGCAGACTCAAGCCAACGAGCAGCCAGTCGCCCATCAGGCGCTTCAGGCCCGGCAGGTCGTCCGGAATGGGGCGGCAACCGGCGTACTTGCTGTAGCAACCAAGACACCCGCTGCATGCGTCGTCA
>SKQZ01000040.1 GCA_007118765.1 Candidatus Hydrogenedentota bacterium | reverse complement strand
TTTTGCGCAGGTCGCCGGCTGA
Source organism: Candidatus Hydrogenedentota bacterium (assembly GCA_007118765.1). Lineage (GTDB taxonomy): Bacteria > Hydrogenedentota > Hydrogenedentia > Hydrogenedentales > CAITNO01 > SLFT01. Next base: position 8,498 of record SKQZ01000040.1, on the reverse strand, counting down.
CAGCGTGTTAGTACACGTCGAAGTCGGCGGGCAAGCAAAGTGCCTGATATGGTGTAAGATTCGCAGGCGCAACAGAAATCTTGTGAAATATGCGGGTTAGGGGCGCTTGTGTATATACGCTGCCCGCCGCATCATACCTTTACGGCGCCGACCAACGTATTGATGTCGTCAATCTTGTGTTTGCGGCAATAGGCTTCCATGCCGCGCACGATATTGATGGCGGCGTCGGGGCGACGGAAGGACGCGCACCCCACGGCCACGGCGCGGGCGCCCGCCAGCAGGAATTGTATGGCATCTTCCGTGCAGGCGATGCCGCCCATGCCCAGAACCGGGATACGCAATGCCCGGGCGGCATCCCACACCATTTTCACGGCGACAGGCCGGATGGCCGGGCCGCTGAGCCCGCCCACTATGTTGCTGAGCAACGGCCGCTGCGTTTCCGGGTCAATCGCCATGCCGATAAGGGTATTGATAAGCGCCACGGCATCCGCCCCGGCTTCTTCCGCGGCGCGGGCCGGCGCGACAATATCGGTGACATTCGGCGAAAGTTTTACAAAAACCGGCAGGCGTGTTGCCTGTTTGACCGCTTCGGTATAGCGGGCCACCTGATCGGGATGCTGCGCGACCAAACCGCCGCCGCACGCGTTCTGGGGGTCATGCACATTCGGACAGGACAGGTTCATCTCAATGGCGTCCGCGCCGCCCGCATCTTCAAGGCGTCGCGCCAGTACGGCATATTCGTCGGGGCCGTTGCCGTAAATGTTGGCGATGATGACGCACTTTTGCTCGCGCAGATAGGGCAGCTTTTCCTTGAGATAGGTGTCAAGGCCGACATTTTGCAGGCCGATGGCATTCAGCATGCCCGCCGGAGTCTCCACGATGCGCGGCGGCGGGTTGCCCGCGCGCGGTTCAAGGCTCAGGCTCTTGACCGTTACCGCGCCCAGTTGCGACACGTCGAAGTAATCGGCATATTCCGCGCCGTACCCGAACGTGCCCGAGGCGACAGTGACGGGATTTTTCATAAGCAGCCCGCCCACGTTAACTTGTAGATTAACGGACGTCATAAGCGCTCCAACGAATGTCGCGGGTGTCGAACACGGGGCCTTCACGGCACACGCGCGCCATTTTCCCGAATTCATGTTCCGTATTGGTTTCAACAACGCATCCCATGCACACGCCGTCGCCACAGGCCATTTCGGCTTCCAGCGAAGCGTAACAACGGGCGCCGGCTTCCACACAGACGGTGTGCACCGCCCGCATCATCACGGTGGGGCCGCAACTATACACCACGGTGTCGGCGTCGGGTTCAAGTCGTCGCAGACACTTATCGGCAAAGCCGTGGAATCCGGCGGAGCCGTCGTCGGTGGCCAAGGTCACGGGACATCCCATCTGCGACAACTCCTGCTCACACAGCAAATGGGCTTCCGTCCGTGCGGCAAGCACCACTTCCGGGGCCAGCCCGGTTCGTGCCACCAGCGTCTCGGCCAGTCCCGGCAACGGCGCTACGCCAATGCCACCGCCGACCAAGATGGCGCGCACCTCTTCCGCCGGGATAGGGAAGCCGTTCCCCAGCGGGCCCTGCACATTGAGGACGGAACCGGTTTGCAGTCCGGCCAGCAGACGTGTCCCCTGGCCGACAATTTTGTATAAGATGGATACACTATCGTCAAAAATGCGCTCAATGGACATGGGACGCCGCAGAAAGGGACAGAACCCTTCCCGCACTTCAAGCATGCAGAACTGGCCTGCCCGCGCCTCGACGGCTATCTCAGGGGCATGCAGCACCATGCGCCGATGGTCGGGCGCAATCTCGCGGTGCGTGATAATCTCGCAATCACGTACGTGTGCCATGATCTGCACCCGTTGTTACGGTCATCTGGTTTGCGAGCAGGTTAAGGCCGCCTCGTATGCGTTCCGCCATCACGTCGCCCACGCCCTCAACATCCACCAACTGCTCACGGGTCGCGTTCATAATGGCGTGAAGCGAGCCGAGTTTCTCCACCAGATTGTCAATAAGCTGCGGCGGCAGCCGGTTGATGGAATGCAAAATACGGTAGCCGCGGGGCGTCATGTAGGAGTCCACACTGCGCAGGTTCGGGCCATAGCCCAAATGCTGACTGATATTGCCCAGACTCAGCAACTCTTCCTGCGTCAGCAAGGCGATGCGCTCATGCACTACGTCGGGGTTCACGCCCGCCCGTTCCTTATAATAATCGCGCACCACCAACTGGGCGTCCTTCAGCGGAAGGAGCGTTTCCTGCAACTGTAACTCCAACAAACGGCCCTCATCGCCCAATTCCAAGAGGAGAGGATCCACTTCCTGACGGATGCGGTCAACCATCTCAGCGCGCTGCAACACACGGCATACATCAAAAATGGTGACAATATCCCCCAGTTCGCGCACCGTTAATTCGTTCATCGTTTTGCGCAGGGTCTCCACATACTTGTCAAGCGTTTGCAACATTTGCACCCCTTTGTTCACCAGCACCTGCACCCGCTCCAATTCGTAGCGTCGGGTGTGGCAATAGAGGGTTACGCTTGAGCGCCGTTGCGACAGCGCCAATACCACACACTTGGCATGATTTGCGAACCGCTGCGCCGCACGATGGCGCGTACCCGTTTCGATGGTGGGGTAATGGTCGGCCGGTTTGAGGAAGCGGTTTGCGTAGTGTATGTGCGTGCCGTCTTCGTTGAGGATGAGGGCGCCATCCATCTTTGACAGCTCGTACAGCAACTGCGGGGTCATGGCCGCATCCAGCTTCACGCCGCCCTCCGACAAACGGCTCAAGCGCTTCACATCGCCAAAACATAACAATGCGCCCATTTGTGACTGTAAGATGGCGTTAATGGCGTCATGAAGAGCCTCGCCCGGCGCCACCATTTCCAATGCTTCTTTGAATGCATCGTCTTCGCTTTGTTTCTTTCGCTTTGCCACGGTGTTACTCCAATGCTATTTTTATCGCGTCCACAATTTTCACCACAGGCTCCGGCGTAATATCCGCACCGTCAACGTCGCGCATGCAACTGCCCGGTATTATACATCGCGAGAATCCGAACTTGGCAGCCTCGCGGATGCGCTGGCGCGCCGCGCTGACGGCCCGCACCTCGCCCGACAAGCCGACCTCGCCGAATATGGCCGCCTTGGAAGAGACGGGCGTTCCCAACAGACTTGACGCCAGGGCTGTTGCCACCGCCAAATCCGCCGCAGGTTCGTCGAGCCGAATGCCGCCTGCCACATTTACAAATACATCCCGGTCGCAAAAACGTAACCCGGCGTGGCGTTCGAGCACCGCCAGCAACAGTGCGACGCGGTTGGGATTCACGCCGGTGATGGTGCGGCGCGGCGATCCGGCGTGGGCGTCGCTGACCAACGCCTGCACCTCCACAAGCAGCGGGCGCGCCCCTTCCATGCCCGGAAACACCGCCGAGCCACTGACGCCAAGCGGCCGCTCGTCCAAGAACAATGCGCTGGGATTGGTCACCTCCGACAGCCCCGTATCGTGCATTTCAAACACGCCGATTTCGTTGGTGGAGCCGAAGCGGTTTTTCACTGCGCGCAACACCCGCAGCGCCTGGCGTCCCTCCCCTTCAAAGTAGAGGACGGTGTCCACCAGATGCTCAAGCAACCGCGGCCCCGCGACCACGCCCTCTTTGGTTACATGCCCCACCATCACAATGGGCGTGTGCGTGTTTTTGGCCAGTCGCATAAATTCGTTGGCGCACTCGCGCACCTGTCCCACCGACCCGGGCGCCGCCGCAAGCCGCGACGTGTATACCGATTGGATGGAATCAATCACCACCAGTTGATACTCCCCCTGGCTGATGTGCGGTGCAATGGCGGCCAGATGGGTTTCCGTCAGCATAAACAAACGCTCGTGCAGCGTGTTCAACCGTCCGGCGCGCAGGCGCGCCTGATCAAAGGATTCCTCGCCGGATACATATAACACCGCGCCTGCCTTGGCGGCCAGATGATGGGAAACCTGCAACATGAGCGTGGATTTGCCGATACCGGGATCGCCGCCCACCAAGGTCAACGAACCGGGCACCACGCCGCCGCCCATCACCCGGTCAAACTCCTCCATGCCGCCCGAAAGCCGTGTGGTTGACGCAGGCGTGCTGTCCGTGACGGGCATGGGCGCCGTGGTCGCGGAAAAGGCCGGACGTGTATGCGCCCCTTCCTCCTGCAGTTCCTCTTCCTCCAACGTATTCCAAGACGAACAAGTCGTGCATTTGCCTGACCACTTTGCTTGCACCGCCCCGCATTCGTGGCAAACAAAGCGTGTCTTGGTTTTTGTCATTCCGTTGGCATTCCTCGTTGGGCTTCGACCAGGGTTCAAATTCTTATACACGGTTGACGCGCATCAACAACACGTAAAGTTTACAGCATCGGCGTATCTTGCGGCAAGGTCACTTTGATTCAACACATACGTCGCAAGCGCACGAGACAAACAGGCGTCGCCCCCGGAAGCGGGTTAACGGATGTAATAGCCTGACACGCGCCAGGTGTCGTCTTGTGTCAACATGGGCGTGACGGTTTCAATGGCAGACTGTTTGTTCTCGAAGCCGGCTTGTATCTGCAAGACCAGATATTTGCCGTCGGGCCCGCCGGGAATCTGTGTCACATATTGGGTGTGCATCACTTCGCGCGACACGTTCGCGCCAAGGGGCTTGCGCAGCCGCTCCATCGTCAACACCCAATCGTCCTTGGGCACCGCCCGCCTGAAGTATGGCGCGGCATTCTCCCAGCTCGCTTCGTAATCGCCATTATCTATCAGCGCCAGCCAGGCATGGGCCGCGTCCAAGGCGTCCGGATCGGGTTCAGAGGGGGTACTGTTGCCGCAGCCAACGCAACACAACAGGGCGAACACAATACAGGGTAACGTTGTTCTCATGGCAATGCCTTCATGAAGTTGTTCCGTGTTGGTGTCATGCGCCCGATACAGTCGCAGGCGCAACAGAAATTTTGTGAAATATGCGGGTTAATTGCCAATGCCTTACATTCCCATTATAGCCGAAAATACGCGCACAGGAATACCACGAAACCGGACAAGCCGCACAAACAGGTTTTTTCTTGGCGACGCCCCACTCCATACAAGGCGCATTATGGTATACTGTAACCAACAGGGCGCTGCTTTTTGCGGGTGTGGCCGGATGACCGGTTGCGCCCGCATCCTTTATTGTCGGGCGGGGGTCACCAGGAAGCTCCGCACCTGGAACGGCTTGATGTAAAAGGTGATGACGTTATCCGGGGTCACCGTCAAGGCCTCTTCCGGATCCTCCATGAGGTTGCATTCGGTGACGGCGGCCACGGGTACGCCGAACCGCACGGAGACCATGCCCCGCGCCCCGTGTGCTTCGTACAGGCGCACTACCAGCGCATCGCTGTCTTCCGCTTGTTTGACCGTTTCCACAATCACATTGGGCTGATCCGTTTCCGCCAACGGGGCGACATCAGGCAGCGGTCCGGGCGTGGCATGGGTCGTGTGTCCCAGCAGCGGCGCGTTGAGTTCGTAGCCTTCGCGCACGGATGCGGTGCGCCAATCGCCTGCATGGGGCAACAGCGCATAGGTAAAGCGATGCTCCCCTTCGTCGGCGTGCGGGTCCGGTTCCAACGGCGCGCGCAACAAACTCAACCGCAATACATTGTCGCGCACGTCATAGCCGTATTTGCAGTCATTCAGCAGGCTTACGCCATACCCCGCCTCAGACAAGTCCGCCCAGTGGTGGCCGGTCACTTCAAAGCGCGCGTGATCGAAGGCGGTATTCTTGTGGGTCGTGCGCTCTACGGCGGCGAATTGGATATGGTAGGTTGCTTTGGGCGTGAGCACGTCCACCGGGAACGCGACCTTTAACAGTCGTTGTTTCTCCTGCCAGTCCACATGGGTGTTCACATCAATTCGCGGCCGTGCGGCGTACAGGGTGATGTCTTGCGTAAACACACTGCGTTCGGTGCGCCGCACCACCCGTACAACAGCCCGCACCGGCCCGGATTCCACCACCTCCAGCGTGTCCGCTTTGCCCGGCTCGTCCATAACCTCTTCAAAGTTGAAATCGAAATCCCATGCGTCATGTGCCGCAGGGCGGTCTTCGAACAATTGCAGCACATTGCCCCGTTGACCTTCAGCCAATACCTCGCGGCCCGCCTGTTTGTCGAATACCCGGGTGAAGCGTCCGCAGTTGTCCAACCGCACTTTCACAAACCGATTCTCCAGGGTGCGGGTCGTTGCTTTCAACGGGCCGGAGGCGGCCTCTGCCGCGCCGGGCATCAGCCGGTATACGGCATGGCCCAACGGAGGAACACGACGCGCCTCAAATATAATCGCGCCCGCTTTGGTGCGTTGCGACGGCATTACGGTTCCGTCAGGCGCAACAACATGAAACGCATCACACGAGGGCGGCGGCTGTAGCAGCACCACATCGTCACGCTCCCATGACAGCGGATTCCATACGATTATGGGCGTCCCCTCGCCGTCGGTAGCGATTTGCGTTGCAAGGAACGTCTGCGCATCCGTCACCAGCGGCGTCAGCAGATCTTTTATGGCCGCGTAGTTTCGGTCTGCGTCGGCATACACTTCGGTAATGGAGGAACCGGGCAGAATGTCATGAAACTGATGGGTGAGCAAGATACGCCATGCGGCGTTTATCGTTTTCCGGTCGTAGGGCTTCCCATAAAGCGCCGCCGTTGCGCATAACCATTCCGCCGTATGCAACAGCCATTCGCATTTGCGGTTGTTCCGCTTTGTGCGGGCCTGGGTGGTCTGACACGCGCGGTGCAGCTCCAGATACAACTCGCCGTTATGGACAGGCAACGCATCCGGCGCCGTACCGGCATGCATTCGCTCAAAGCATTCTTCGGTGCGGGTGAAGCGGCATTGGGGCAGCCCCGTAATTGTTTTGTAACGCCTGCCATATTCAATCATCTTCGGTGTGGGCCCGCCGCCGCCATCGCCAAACCCGAAGGAAAAAGGCACTTCATCCACCAGATGCTTTTGCTGAAACTCTTCCCACTGCCGCGCACACTGCTCGGGCGTGGGGTCGCCGTTGTAATTGACCGGCGGCATGACGGCCCGTATGCGTGTGCCGTCCGCGCCCTGCCACCAGAAATAGCCGAAGGGGAAGCGGGTGTATCGGCTCCACGAAATCTTGATGGTGTGGAACGTTTCGATGCCCGCGCGCACAAACAATTGCGGCAACGACCACGGGAACCCAAAGGCATCGGGCAGCCATGCCACGGTTGAGCGTTTGCCGAATTCCTGTTCAAAAAAACGGTTGCCATACAACAATTGGCGCACCAGAGACTCGCCACACGGCACGTTGCTGTCCTGTTCCACCCAGGTGGCGCCGCAGGGCTCCCAACGCCCCTGTCGCGCCCGCCGCTTGATCTCTTTCCACAGCGCCGGGTAATGCTCCTTCACAAACATATACAATTCCGGCTGGCTGGCGGAAAAATAAAACTCGGGGTACTGTTCCATCAGACGCAACACGGTCGCAAACGTGCGGCCCACCTTCCGTTTTGTTTCGCGCAACGGCCACAGCCATGCCGTGTCAATATGTGAATGCCCGATCAGTCCGAGCGTCCCGCTGTGGGGCAATGCCGGAAAGTCTTTCAGGCCGCGTCGTAAAAAGGTGCGCGCTTTTGTGGCCGATGCGACGAGGGCGGCATCATCGTCATCGTCCACCGCCACCATCCTCGCCGCCTCAAAGAGCAGCGTAAACAACCGGCGCCGTGCCGTGTCTTCTTCGGGAAGAAAACGCACCAAATCCAGATACGCCATGCCGTCCCAGTAAAAGTCCCACAACGGCGTGTGCATGATGGCCATGTCCGCTTGGGCGAATACATGGCTGCTGTCAAAACGGGTGCTGGGACAACACTCCAGCGCGATGTCATGGCGCTCCCCGGGTTTCGCTTTTTCGGCAAGCACCACAAATCCGTGGTTGCGGTCTATGCCCTGACGCGGCGTGCCGTTGATATACACCAGTCCCTCCCCCGATTCTTCATGGGGGCCGACGCCCGCCACATGAGAATGCGCACAGGGGTTCAACAATGCCACGGCACGCTTGCCGGCAAACGCCTTGGGCAGCGTCACCTGCATCCGAAACCAGGTGGTCTGATCATATCCGCCCCACCGTTCCATTACCGAAAAGGGCCGCCACCCCGTTTTCGGGATGCTTTCCGGCCCTTTGCCCCCGCCTGTCACGCATGTGTACAGCGGTTCCATCGGCTGCTGCAACGCAAAGACACGGCGGTATACATCACGGAGCCGCCGCTCCAGCTGCATCATTTCCACTTTCCAATCAACATCAAAATGGGGCATGGTGGCTACCTCGTATGGATACGCATGAATCAACACGGACCGCGCCAGCCCGGATATTTCATCAGGTTTCGTCGTGAGCCTGTGAAGGTTGCGCCAGAGCAGGTGTTTTGCGCAGGCCGCCGGCTGACAGCGTGTTAGTACACGTCGAAGTCGGCGGGCAAGCAAAGTGCCTGATATGGTGTA
>SKQZ01000020.1 GCA_007118765.1 Candidatus Hydrogenedentota bacterium | reverse complement strand
CGACGCGGCAATCTAACCCCTAAAGGCTGGTTCCCAAATTCCGATTTGGGAACCCAATAGGTGGCAAAGTTCAACTTTGCAGCTACTGCGGCAAAGCGTGGCGCTGACAGGTGGTGCACGGCAAGAGGAAGTACAACTTCAAGAGCGCGTGCGTTCCCAAGTGGGAACTTGGGAACGAGTCGGTATAATCGTCATTGCGAGTCTCCACCACCTGCGGTGGCGATTCATCTAATGACGCTCGCACCACAGCAAAACAACCGTCATTGCGAGGAGGGCGACAGCCCGACGCGGCAATCTGGGACATGAGATTGCGTCACGTTGTTCGCAATGACGATATGATGAGATCGCGTCGCTGCGCTCGCGATGACGATATCTTTATGTCGTTGGTATTAAACACGTTAAAAAGAGGTTCATTAGCAGGGGCAGGGCGAAGGAAATGCTTTCGCGGGTTAGGCCGGCATCTTCCGTGTTAACCTTTGTGGGTAAGCGAGCTCATAACGTTGAGCGTGTTCGGGACGCTATTGGCTGGGAGGAGGCCCCGTGCTGTCGCGGACAATCAGCCGGGGTTCAAGCAGGTGATGTTCGGGAGGGCGCCCAAGTTGAGTCAGCAGTTGCACCGCTTTTTCACTCATGGCCTCAAAGGGCTGGGCGATACTGGTCAACTCGGGATAGACCATGCGGCAGATGCCCTCGTTGTTAAATCCAATCACCGAAATGTCGTCGGGAATCTTCCGGCCCGCCATTTGCAGCCGCTTCATCAACATGCAGGCGCCAATATCGGATACGGCGAAAACCGCGGTTGGCCGGGTGACCAGCACGGCATTGGCAACATCCTCGCCCACGCGCCAATCATAGGAATTTTCGAGGGGGAGGCGCAATTCGTCCCAAGCCTCCGGCACCGGTTCCGTCTCCACGATGGCGCCGTGTAGGCCATTTTCTCGAGTGAATTTTTCAAATACTTCGATGCGCGCGGCGATATTGGGATGCCATGCCTGTTCCGACAGTAGAAGGGTTATGCGTTTGTGTCCCAGAGCGGCCAAGTATTCCAGTCCTTGTTCCATGCCTCTGCCGTTGTCGGCGATTATTTGGCTGCCGGGATAACCCTCGAGCCACGTGTCTATATTTACCGAGGGCGCGCCGCGACTGTCCGTGGCGCGAAAAAGGTCGTAGGTGAAATCCGGCAGGAGGGACAGGAAAATGAAGCCGAGTCCGGTTGCGGCCTTTTTTTTCGCGCCTGAGGAATGCCGCGGGTCTCTTCGTGCAAGGCAGGCGTCGAGCACTTGAATGGCCGATTTGTCCTGTTTTCTGATGTTTCCTCCATGAAGTACTCATCGAAGAATGGGCCGACAGTAGCATACAGTGCATCCTCGGTTACAACAAGCGGTTTTACCCAAGTCACATTTGACATCGTCTCTCAAAGAGCGTACACTTAACACTGCTACGCCATGAGCAAAATATCTGGGTGTTTAGTCAGTAGGGTTAATATAACTGAAAAGGACCTGCAATGTATATCGAACAGTATTACGTTGAAGGAATTGCCCACCTTTCTTACTTGATGGGGGGAAAGCAATCATGTGCAATCATTGATCCCAAACGCGATGTGGAGGACTACATTGAGGCGGCCAAGAGACTGCAACTGAAAATAACCCATATTCTGGAGACCCATTTGCACGCCGACTTCATCTCGGGGCACATGGACCTTGCGAAACGAACCGGCGCCAAAATTTATGCGCCGAAATCGGGTAAATGCGCCTATGACCACGTGGCGGTGGGGGACGGCGACAGTTTTGATCTGGAAGATATGCATATTGAGGTCTTGGATACGCCGGGCCACACCCCCGACTGCGTCTGTTACGTTGTCACGGACCGTGCCCGGGGAGAAACGCCCGCCGCCGTGTTTACTGGCGACACGTTGTTTGTGGGAGATGTAGGACGTCCCGATCTATTCCCCGGCCAGGGGGAGGAATTGGCTTCCCAACTTTACGCCAACCTGCGCAATAAAGTTCTGAAACTGCCCGACCCCTGTATGGTCTTTCCCGCACACGGGGCGGGTTCGCTCTGCGGCAAGGCCATGGGCGCCATGCGTATCAGCAGCATCGGCTATGAACGCCTGCATAACCCCGCGCTTCAGCATGAAACCGAGGCGGAATTTAAAGAGGCCCTGCTCAGCGGCATGCCGGAAGCGCCGGACCATTTTGCCCGCTGTTCCGAAATCAATCGCAAAGGCCCTGCTCTTGTGGGGGACCTGCCCGCGCCGGGCCCGCTCGCTCCTGATGCACTACGGCATCTGACCGGCCAGGGACATATTGTACTTGACGCGCGGGATTATGCCGCGTTCGGGGGCGCCCATATCCCGGGCGCCTTTAACATTGACGCCGCCCACAATTTTTCGACCTTCGCCGGATGGCTGCTGCCGGCGGACAAACCGATTGTGCTGGTCGCCGCCTCCGACGATGCAGTCCCTGAATTGACCACGATGCTGCGGCGGGTGGGATTGGACAAGGTCAGTGGCTATCTCGATGAGGGAATGCATCCATGGATTGTTGGTGGCATGCCGATTGCGCATATGCCCACGATAGCCATTCACGAGGTGCGCGATTTCTGTGAGCGCGGCAAAGAAACGATGACCATTCTCGATGTCCGCGCGTCCGGCGAATGGGACGAAAGCCATATCGAAGGCGCAGTACACGTGCCGTTGCCGGCCACGCGCACCCGGCATGAAGAATTGGATCGCGACGCGACCACCGTGCTGGTGTGCAAAAGCGGGGCGCGCGCATGCACAGCCGGCAGCATCTTGCAGCAGCACGGCTTTACAAAATTGGCGGTGATGGCCGGTGGTATGACCGGCTGGACAGCCGCTAAATTCGCCCCGAAGTGCGCCACGTGCGCGTTGACACATGGCCCCAGAACCCAATATTAGGAGGACCCCGCAATGGATATGCTCTCGGCTGCCCGATGGTCGCCCTACGCAGTAGGGATTGGCATCGGCATGCTCAGCTGGCTCGCTTTTCTCCTTTCCAATAAGCCGTTGGGATGTTCAACTGCCTTTACCCGAAGCGCCGGGCTGCTGGAGCGCGTCGTACGGGGCGGCAAGGTAAACAGAAAAGCCTACTACCTGCAGTTCACACCAGAAATAGATTGGGAATGGATGCTGGTTCTGGGCGTACTCGTCGGCGCCCTGGCGACCGCGCTGCTTTCAGGCCAATTCCAATGGGTGTGGACGCCCGGAATGTGGACTGCCGCAGCCGGTCCCGGCGTGGTCACCCGCATTCTCGTAGCCCTGCTGGGCGGCTTCTGCGTCGGATTCGGCGCGCGCTGGGCCGGCGGCTGCACAAGCGGTCATGGCATCAGCGGTACGCTTCAACTCGCGGTAAGCAGTTGGATCGCGGCCGCGGGCTTCTTCGTGGGCGGCATCATCACTGCCATGCTCATCTACCACGTACTCCTGGGTTGAGGAGACCAAGTCATGCTGAACACATTGCACAAGAAAAAGAACATCCAGCTGCCGCTGGGCTTTGCTCTCGGCATCGCTTTCGGGTTCCTGCTTCAAAAAGGCGGCGCGACCTATTACGACGTCATCATCGGTCAGCTGTTGTTGACGGATTTCACCGTTCTCAAAATCATGCTCGCGGCAATGATTACGGGAATGGTGGGCATCCACCTGCTCGTAACCTTTAATCTGGCGCAATTGCATCCCAAGCCCGGCGCTTGGGGCGCCACCATACCCGGTGCGCTGATTTTTGGCGTCGGCTTTGGCATCTTGGGCTACTGCCCGGGAACGGTGGTGGGCGCGGTTGGCCACGGCGCGCTGGACGCGCTGTTCGGAGGCGTACCCGGCATACTGCTCGGCGCGGCGACCTTTGCCGCGCTCTATCCCAGGCTCATGCCACTTCTGAAACGCGGGGACTTTGGAGATGTGACTTTTCCCCGACTGTTTGGGATCAATCCGTGGTTCGTCGTGGTTCCCGTTGTGCTGGTGGTGCTCGCGCTGTTCTACGTGTTAGAGTCTGCAGGACTGTAAATGCCGAAGCGGGAAGGGAAAAAGATGCCCGGTCCCCTGCTCACCGTCTGCCCGCGGCTTCGCGGTTACCGGAAAAAGGACCTGCTGAGCGACCTGCTTGCAGGGGCGACCGTGGCGGTGATGCTGGTGCCCCAGGCGATGGCCTATGCCAGTCTTGCGGGACTGCCGCCGGTCGTTGGCCTGTACGCGTCCACCATTCCTCTGGTCATTTACGCGCTGTTCGGTTCTTCAAGACATCTCGCAATCGGGCCGGTGGCGATCATTTCCATGGTTGTTTATACGCGATCGTCCCTCGTTGCCGAACCGGGCACCCCGGAATATATCAATGCCGTGCTGTTGCTGTGCGCCATGATCGGCATCATACAGGTTATGATGGGCTTGGTCCGGCTGGGTTTCCTGGTCAACTTTCTGTCCCATGCCGTCATCAGCGGGCTGACTTCGGCCGCCGCCATCCTCATCGCCCTGAGCCAGTTAAAGCACCTTCTGGGCATTTCAGGCACCCCGCATCACTCCGCGTTCGGTCTTCTGGCCGACGCTGCCCGCCACATGGGTGACACCCGGGGCGTCACGTTGCTTCTTGGTCTCGCATCTATTGGCGCCCTGGTTGTCTGCAAACGCCGCTGGCCCCGCTTCCCCGCGTCCATCGTGGTGGTCCTTGCCGCCACCCTGCTTGTTCGCACACTTCGTCTGGACGAGGCAGGGGTAAGCATCGTTGGCGTCGTACCCGGCGGCCTGCCGCGATTAACCCTGCCCGGCGGTGATATTGCTATGATGCGCGCGCTGCTTCCGGCAGCCTTCACTATTGTGCTTATCGGCTTTGTCGAATCCATTTCCATCGCCAAGGTTATCGCGATAAAGGAGCGGTACCACGTCAACCCCAATCGGGAGTTGGGAGCGCTGGGGCTCGCAAACCTCGCCACCGCCTTTTTCAGCGGCTACCCGGTCACCGGCGGATTTTCCCGCACAGCAGTAAATCACCAGGCGGGCGCGAGAACAGCCATAGCCGCGCTGGTCACCGCCGCGCTGGTGCTGCTGACCCTTCTCTTTTTTACACCCCTGTTTTACTACCTGCCCAACACGGTGCTGGCCGCCATCGTCATTGTTGCCGTGGCCGATCTTGTTGACTTCAAAACGGCGGCAAAACTGTTCGCCATCAAGCGCTACAGCGGGGCAAGCCTGCTGCTGACCTTTGCCGCTACTCTGGCATTGGGAGTCGAAAAAGGTGTCTTGATGGGCATTATATTTTCCCTGCTTGTGTTCGTCTGGCGCAGTGCGCATCCGCACACCGCCGAGTTGGGATTTGTGGACCCCAAACTTGGATTTCGTAATGTGAAACGGTATCCTGACGCGACGACATACCCGGGCATAGTCATTCTTCGCGTCGATGCTTCGCTCTACTTCGCGAACATGGCCTTCCTTGAGGAACTGCTGCGGAACGCGGTGCATGACAAACCCGGCCTCCGCTGGATACTGATGGACTTTTCCGGAGTCAACGATATTGACGGATGCGCGGTGGAAACCCTTGAGCAGTTATTCGAAGCCTATCATGAATCAGGCATAGACTTCGCCCTTGCAGGCATTAAAGGACCCGTTCGCGACGTTGTCGAACGAGCGGGTTGGCGCACCCTGCTGGGCCAGCGCATGTCCTATGCCACGATTGAGCAAGCCCTCAACGACCTGGACCTTCCAGTATCGTCGCACTCATGAATAGGGGCGTTGGACTAAAGGGCTTCGCCGTGGGTGAAGCCATTTCATCCAACGCAAAGAACACAAAAGGCGATGGGGCACAGCGCATCTCCTGCTGCTAAAAAAGACTTCTATCTTCTTCATTTTATATAATATAGGCACCGCCCTTTACTTGTAGTATGGACGGTCTGCGTAACAAGGGCGGCGTCGTGGCGGTCTGCCCGAATTTCTGGCGCCATATTGAATCTCCCATTAGTAGCAGTTATATACTTCCTTACTCTGAGAAAGCGGGTACAGGCACCGCTCGTTCCTCGCGTTGCCAGTCCCCGTTTTCTCCTGTAGACAAAAGGAGCAGTTTATGAAACGTATTGTGTTGTGTACGTGGGTATGGATGCCGGTTGCGTTGATGGGGGGTGCGGATGCCGCCATGTAGCCGTAAAGCCACACACCCAGAAAGCGGGTACAGGCACCGCTCGTTCCCCGCGTTGCCAGTCCCCGTTTTCTTGAGTCAGGGGCCGTATTGGTGGCCCAACCCCGATACGGAAGACGGCCTGCCGTATATCCGGCGCGACGGCGAACGTAATCCTGAAAGTGATGCGCTGGACCGACGACCTTTGGGCCGAATGGCCGCGGCAACCAATACGCTTGCGCTGGCCTATTTACGGTGGTATTCGTTGCTACATTCCCAAGGGCACGTCGTTCAACGCTCTTTCAGCAAAACGGATCAAATTCATTGAACCACAACAACCAGAAGGGAGGCAAACACCATGACAGTATACGTCACAGGAGAGACGTTTTCGGGGCGTGCTTGAAGATGTCCGGGCGTATCTGACGGAAGCATCCGCACTATACGCGGACAAGAGCCGGGTGCGTTAATCCACCCGGCCTTCGGGTAATTGAGGCGCCGGGGGAGGGGGTTTGCGCAGAAGGCGTTATCCGTGCGGTTTGGGAGCAGGGGGTGGGTGTTGCAGGGCATGGCGTGCTATGCCGCGCAGCATGCCGGCAAAGACAAGCTGATGTGCCGGATACAGGGCATACCAATATAGCAATCCCAGCAATCCGATGGGATCGTATTGTGCCGTCTGAAAAACAATTGTGCCTTGTTCGGCGTCCGGTTCCACGTCGAACTGTAGCCATGCGCGGCCGGGCATCCGCATTTCAGCGGCCAGCCGCAGCTGTCGGGGCGGGTCGAAATGTTCCACGCGCCAGCAGTCTATTACGTCCCCCGGTCGCAGCGCGTGCGGGTCGCGCCGACCACGGTGCATGCCCACGCCGCCCACCATCCAGTCTATCAGGCCGCGCAACTTCCACAGCCCGTTGGCGTAGTACCATCCGGTCTCGCCGCCCAAACGTTGGATGGTGGCGAATACGACTTCGGGCGGTGCATCCACCTGAATCCGACGCGCGTCTATCAACCGGTTGCCGAAAGTGATGCCGCCCCAGTTCCGGTGCTTGGACGAGGACAAAGCATCAGTCCAATGGGTTTCGGCGAAGTGCTGGTCTTCGTTTTGCAAAGCCAGCACGATGGCATCCCGGACACCCAGGGGACGAATGGCGAAGTCGCGAAGTGCATCGTGGTGGTGTGCCACGCTGGGCGTTGTAATGCTTTCAACGAGTTTGCGGCCTATGGATGCGAATACGGGCGTTACCAGACCCAGCCAGAGACTGGATAACCACGGCGTGAGCACCGGTACGGGAATGTAGAGTCGGCGCAGGCCCACAACACGTCCGTATTCTTGCATGAGCCCGATGTACGACATTTGCTGCGCACCGCCGATTTCGTAGCAGCGGTGTGGCCCTGCTTCCAAGTCAAGGGCGGCAACCAGATAGGCGAGCACATCTTGTATGGCGATGGGCTGGGCCTGTACGGATACCCAGCGGGGCGTTATCATGACCGGAAGCCGCTGAACCAAAGCGCGAATGAGCTCAAAGGAAAGGCTGCCGCTGCCAATGATGATGGAAGCGCGGAATTCGATGGTTTCGATGCCCGAGGCGCGCAGTATTTCGCCCACGCGAAGCCGGCTGCGCATATGGGCGGAGGGCGGCGCATCCCCATCGCAAAGGCCGCCCAGATAAATGATGCGACGGACGCCCGCATGCTTTGCTGCGGCGGCGAAGTGTTGTGCAGTACGTTCCTCTTCCGACTCGAAGTCATGCTGAATGCCCAGTGAATGGACGAGATAAAAGGCGACATCAACGCCATCGAAAGCCGGGGGAAGTGTTTCGGGGTCGGCCAGGTCGGCTTGGACGAGTTCCGTTCCTTCCCGGACCCGACCTGCGAGCGCTTCCGGACGTCTGGCAAGACAGCGTACGCATTCGGACATCGCTTCCAGCCGCGCTACCAACCGGCCGCCAACATAACCCGTTGCGCCTGCCACCAGGATACGTCTTTTTGATATACGTGCCATGGGTTCAATACGCCCTTACAAGAGCGCGGAGACTGCGCGGGTTGCCAGCCCCATGCACAGCGCCGTCATCGAACACACAAACGCTCCCCAGCAGATGTCCACCAGCGTAACCGTCAACGGCCAGTTTTTGATTACCGCGTAGTTGGTCAAATCATACACCGCATATACGATGAAGCCGAAAAGCGCTCCCCACAGCATCAGAAGCAGGATCGATCCAGACGCCGAGGCCTTGGGCAGCACAAACAAGTGAATGCCCGTTACAAGCGCAGCCCATGTGGCGATGGCTGCAGGGAAATTTACGACCATGCGCCCATCCGTGATATGCAGCAGAAACCCGATTTGGTTCCGATACATGCTTGACGCCACCAAACCAATCCAAAGAAGGTCCAGCAGCACAAGCCCCGCCAACCCTGCAAGCCAGGGAATACACACGCT
>SKQZ01000280.1 GCA_007118765.1 Candidatus Hydrogenedentota bacterium | reverse complement strand
TTTGCGCAGGCCGCCGGCTGACAGCGTGTTATTACACGTCGAAGTCGGCGGGCAAGCAAAGTGCCTGATATGGTGTAAGATTCGCAGGCGCAACAGAAATCTTGTGAAATATGCGGGTTAAAGGCGTGGCAGGCTTGCCGCCGCAATGGATTGTCCCACGCGTCTGCTCTTTTCGTCGGGCAGCTGGACGCGTATTGAGGCCGCCAGTTCCGGGAATTCATCGCGCAGGATTGTGTTGGCGCCTTCCAGAATGATGTCGCCGCCGCTGCCCGAAGTGCAACGGCCAAGAATCAGGACATGCCTGACGTCGTAGAAATCAGCGTAATGGGCCAGGGTGTACCCCATGTAAACCCCCATGGTCTCCCAGATTTTCCGTGCGCCGTCATCTCCTGATTCCAGTTTCTCCTGTACGAGGCGCAGTTTCTCGGCGGGCGTCGCATCTTGTGGCAACGTGATGCCCGCTTTGGGCGCGAGCCGAAATACGCATTGTTGCGAGAAGTACAAAGCGCCAATGCCATAATCGCCGGACCATTCGTCCACGGGCGACGCCGGATTGTAGTCAACAGGGCAGAAGGCAAGCTCATTCAGCCAGCCCGTAATGTTGCCGTCAAGATTCACATATCCGCCCGCTTCGCTGGAACCCAGTGCAATCCCGAGCACGCCGTTGTCTTCAAGCGACATGGAGCCGGCCAGGGCGGTCACTTCGCCATCATTCACAATCACAAGCGGCGTGTTCAGTTCCTTGCCAATGCGGGTAAACATATCGTGAACATCGGCGAAGGATTCCTTGGGAACGGCACGGAACAGCGAGGCAACCATGGCGCGGTTGTTCACATAGACACCCGCCGCACTGCCGCCCACGGCGTCCAGTCGCGGCATTTTTGCGGCGGCCGTTTTGATGGCCGTCATAACTTCGTTGTAATGATAGGCGGGGTCGCTGTTCTTGCCGGGCGCCCATTCGACTTCTTCGCTGTATACCGGTTCACCGTCAATGACCGCACTCACTTTACGGTCGGAAGCGCCCAGGTCAAAACCTACGCGGCAGCCCTCAAGGTGTCGGCCCAAAGGCATGGAGGACTCATTTGCCGCCGGGGTTTCTTCGGGCGTACAGGGTACCACGGAAAAGGACTGTTCATAAACCGACTCGCCCATAAAATGATAGTCAAACTTGCGCATGCCATCGGAGTGGTAGCATGCTTGAATATGAGCGCCCAGCGAAGGCGGGCCGCCCACATACACCCGGTATCCGCCACATTGCCACAGCAAAAACTTGATCAGTCGCTCGGCGTAAAAGTTGTTTGCCTCGGCTTGGGGATGATCCTCGGAAAACACGATTGTGTCGAATTGGGATATGGAGCCGTCGGCTCGTTCCAGCGCAATACGGAGCGGTGTTGCCGCGCCGGATTCTTTGACGGCCTGCAAGTACGTGCGATGCGCCAGTACAGGCGGACAAAAATCAGGATCAAGTGGGGGAGTGGTTTTTGCCGGTACAAGCATCCAGGCGTGAGACATCGTGTGTAATCCTTTCGTTGTATAAGGGTTGTTGCGCATACCACGGGCGCATCATATCGAGGACGGTGTGGGTATCCGTGTAACATGCCCGTTGAGTCACCATCATAACAAAAGACGTGACAGCGTACAAAAACGTAGGAAGCCGTTGGTTCCGTTATCGGTGGTTTTTCGGTGCGGTGTTTCGCTTTGAATACGGCCGTTATGCAGGTGTATGCTATCACCATTATTGTTGGCGAAAGGTGAAGGAACACCGTTGTCCTGTGCGTTGATGCCAAAATAGTGTGTGGTCGCCGATAATTGCAAGGATGCCCCAATGCCATTACAAGATGCCGTAAGTTACTTCTTTTTTGGGATGGCGTCCATATCCATGTTTTGCTTCATATTCCTTGTGGCCGTGTATTGGAAACGAGAGCGCAATCAAAAGGCGCGTATTAAGAAGGCGCAGGAGGACATTGGGGACATTACCGTGGTGTTTGAGACCATGCGCGGTATTGTGGCAGAGCAAAAGCAGTTGGCCCGCAGGTTTAACGACGATCTCGACAAGAAAATGGCCGTTGTCAAGCAATTGCTGGAGCAAAGCCTGAACAGGAACGAAGAACTGTACGAGCGGCAGCACACGCTTACCCGCGAGTTGGACACCATGGCGTTGGAGATGAAAGAACTGCAACGTCAGCTGGACGAATGTGACCGCATGTTGCAGTCCGGCGGCGCTCCGGAAAGACAGGAAGCCCCCGCCCTGCGCGGAGACTTGTACGAGACCCAGGCGCCCGAGGCCCCTGCGAACCCGGAAAAAGCAAGAGACGCTTTCCGCGCTTTGCTCGATTCTCAAGAGCGGGAGGAAGATGCCCCGTCCACTCGTGAGCCAAACGAACAGACGCCGCCTACGGTGCAAAAACAGGTGGAGGCATACAGTGCTGCCGGGCTGAGCATTCCGGAGATTGCCGAGAAACTGGATATAGGTCAGGGCGAAGTGCGTCTGTTGCTCAACCTGAAAAGACGGTGACGCATGTTGTTGTCCGGCTATCCGGCCACGGCTTCAATGAACATGATGTAGAACCGTATCATCCGATCAAAAGATTCCACACTGATGCGTTCGTTCGGGCCGTGGATACGTTCGAGATCATCTTCCGTGAAATCCAACGGCAGGAATCCATAACGGTTCTCTGCTACTTCGGAGTAATGATGCGTATCGCTGCCGCCCAGCATCATGGCCGGCGCGACAATTGCATCGGGAAACACCTGCCGAATGGTTTCATGAAGCACCTCGAATGCGGGCACATCCACCCGGGCCGGCGGTGGCGCTTCAGTTGGCTGTCGTAATGGCCGTATCGTGATGCGGTCGTCATTGATGGTTTGCCGTACCCGCTCGATGACCTGCTCAATCGTTTCGCCCGGTTTCGGGCGGAAGTTTACCACCGCCCGCGCCTCGGCGGGCAACACATTGTCCTTGACGCCCCCTTCCATAATGGTTACCGCCGTGGTGGTTCTGATGGCGGCATCCGTGGCGCGCTCGCTGGCCAGTTGCCGCATCACCAACGGTTTCGTCAGCCAAAGATTCGCAAACACTACGTTTGCGGGGAAGGGCATTTCCGGTCCGAGATAGCGAAACATAAGGCGCACGGGCTCCGGAAGACTTGCCGGCATGGGATTCTCTTCAAGTCGCGTCACAGCGCGCGACAATATGCCCAATGTCGTTTCGCGCGGCGGCGTCGAAGCGTGTCCCGGCGGGCCGTGGGCGGTAAGTTCAAGAGACAAATAGCCTTTTTCGGTTAAACTGATGAACGCAATGGGATTGTCAAGCCCCAGCACGGCGCCGTCAATCACCGCCATGCCTTCGTCCAACGACATCTTTGCGCGTACGCCTCGGTCGCGCAGTATTTCAGCCATTGTCGCGGCGCCGTCCCAACCGCCCACCTCTTCATCGTGGCCAAAACACAGATAGATGGAGCGGCGCGGTTGAAAACCGTTTTCAAGCAAGATTTCAACGGCTTCAAGAATGCCGATCATGCTGCCTTTATCATCCAGCGTTCCCCGTCCCCAGATAAAGCCGTCCGCAACAACGCCGCTGAAAGGTGGGTGCTCCCAAGTCGCTGCGTCTGGTGCATCCACCACGTCCTGGTGTGCCAGCAACAGCAACGCCTCTTCGTCAGGCGCCGACCCGGCCCACGTGTACATAAGGCTGTATCCCGATACCAGTTCTTTTTCCAAATGTTCGTGTACCAGCGGAAAACGCCGTTCGAGCATTTCATGCAACTCCAGGAAAGGCTCATAATCCCACGCCTCAGGCTCCTCGTAACTCAATGTTCGAAACCGCAGGGCTTTTTGCAGGCTGGTTACGGCGCGGTCAGTATCTATTTCCGGCTGTGGGCGCGGTGTAACGTCTATTTGCATGGACGTAAACGCCAGTGTGTTGATCGTAAGCGTAATGCAAAGGAAGATGCCGAGGATGCACATGGCAAGCAGCACACGAAGCCAGATTCTTTTCATCTTGATGTCTCCTGTTTACGCAGGTTTGGAAACGCACCCCTGCGCGGCAGTTATCCGTTCTTCTGTTGGAATGCAAGCATAAAGTCGCGCAACGCCTCAACACCTGCCGTCGGCATGGCGTTGTAAATGGAGGCACGGCAGCCGCCAACGGAGCGGTGACCCTTGAGCCCGTCCAGACCGGCGGCGGTTGCTTCTTTAAGAAATGCCTGTTCTTGTTCCTCGTTGCCCACGCGAAACGTTACATTCATGATGGAGCGGCTCTCAGGACGGGCATGGCCCCTGTAGAAGCCATCGCTGTTGTCAATCACATCATACAACAACTGTGCCTTGCTACGGTTGATGCGCTCCATCGCCTCCAGGCCGCCAATGTCATTGCGCAGCCAACGCGTGACCAGCGCAATAATGTATATGGTGAACGATGCCGGGGTATTGTAAAGTGAATTGTTGTCCGCCATGACCTTGTAACTGAGCAGAGGCGGCAAGTCCTCCGGGACGCGCTCAAGCATATCGCGACGCAATACCACCACGGCGGTTCCCGACGGGCCCACATTCTTCTGTGCGCCCGCGTACAAAAGCCCGTACTTTTCGATAGCAATGGGGCGACAGAGAAAATCGGACGAGGCGTCGCAGATGATGGGGATATTGGAAACATCAGGCTCTTTGGCGAACTGAATCCCTTGAATGGTCTCGTTGGAGGTGATGTGCACATAGGCGGCATTACTGTCCAAGTCCAGTTCACTGTCGCCCGGCATACGGGTAAAATTGTCTCCTTTGCCGTCCCATGCGATGTTTACCGTCCCAAACCGTTTGGCGTCTTTGATGGCCTTGGCCGCCCATGAACCGACATGCAAATAATCGGCGGCGCCGCCGTTCAAAAAGTTCATGGCCAGCATGGTAAACTGCATGGTCGCGCCACCCGGCGTAAACAGCACCTCAAAATCATCGGACACGCCGAGCAGTGCTTTGATGTTGGATTTGGCTTCCTCCAAAACGGCGGAGAATATCTTGGAACGGTGGCTGATTTCCATAATGGACGCGCCCGCGCCCGGATACTCCAATAACTCTTGTTGCGCTTGCTCCAAAACGGGCAAAGGAAGGGTTGCCGGTCCTGCGGAAAAATTATAGGAACGAGGTGACATGATGGTTCTCCGGTTGTTACGGTTTTAATGGAAAGGGCCATTGCCCACAATCAACATAGTACAACTATACCGAACGGCTGCTGTCAATATTCCCGCTTACAGCGTAATATGCCGTTTAGGGTATTGACATTGTCTGACGGTGTATTTCACTGGCGGCAGCGTGAGAAATAAGATGCTGTTTGCCATGTGCGGCCTCCTGACAAAAGGAACCGGGCGATGGCATCCCGTCGTCTTTGCTGCGGCGACATTATACCGCTTTGCTATAAATAAAGACAAAAGGGCGTACACAGGCAGCGGGCATCGTATTGTCAGTGACCGCCGGATTATCTACCGCCGAAGCCGCTCCTGATTCTCAATGGAATATGTATTTGCAATAGTTCCGTTTTTTTTGCTATGATACGGCTCCCCGTTACAAAACCCTGGTTGATTCAATTCTAATTGTAGTACGTCAATACTCCCATTGGAGGAATGATTTGTGAAAACCTATGTCCCTCGAAAAGGGGAAATAACGAAGCAATGGCATCTGATTGATGCAGAGGGCAAGTCGCTCGGCCGCGTTGCCGCTGAGGCCGCCAAACTATTGCGCGGTAAGCACAAGCCCGAATACACGCCGTTTTTAGACTGTGGTGATGCTGTTGTCATCATCAATGCGGCGAAAATTCGGATAACCGGTGCGAAGATGCAACAAAAAATGTATTATCGCCATTCTGGGTATCCCGGCGGCATTAAAGAGACGCGCCTTGACACGATGATGAAAAAGCATCCTACCCGCGCGCTTGAACTTGCGATTAAGGGCATGTTGCCAGGCAACAGGCTTGGGCGCAAACTTGCAACGCAATTTCGTGTTTATGCCGATGCCGAGCATCCTCACAAAGCCCAGCAACCGGCGCCTTATGACATCAAACAATAAGAACGAACAAGCCTTGTAAGGGAGAAAATAACTGTGATAGACCCCAAGACAAACGAGATTGTGGCGTTAGGCAGACGCAAACGTGCAACGGCCCGCGTGCGCATACGCCCGGGTGATGGCAAGTTTGTGGTGAATGGTCGTCCTGTGGACGAGTATTTGGCGCGTGAAACGTTGGTGCAGGTGGCCGCGCAACCTCTCGATGTTGCCGGCTTGCGCAACAGTTTCGATATTCGCGTTATCTGTGATGGCGGCGGGTTGTCTGGTCAGGCCGGCGCCATACGGCTTGGTGTTGCGCGTGCGTTGGTTGAAAACGATGAGAACATGCGCGCACCCATGCGTGCCGCCGGGTTGTTGACCCGGGATGCCCGCGAAGTGGAACGCAAAAAGTACGGTCGCCCCGGCGCCCGCAAACGGTTCCAGTTCTCCAAGCGCTAAGATCGGCATCCACAAAGCCGTTTCCAAGCATATTATTGGAATGCCCCGCCAGCATGTCTTTGGCGGGGCGTTTTTTATGCGCGGGTGCTTATTGTTCGGCGGGAGGCGCCGTATCTTCCGCCGTATCTTCCGGCGCTTCTTCGGGCTCATCCAGAGGGCGCACATAAATGTTGCGGAACCATGCAGCGCCGCCGTGGTCTTGCAGTGTGATAATGCCTTCCATCGGCAATTCGGCAAAGGGCGTGGGAAACTTGCCGATGGGCATGGTCATCTTCGACATGTCCGTATCAATGATCTTCCAACCGTTTTTGTACACCACGATATGATGTCCCCGCAGTGAAATATCAAAGGAGTTCCATTCACCCGCCGGGCGCGACATATTGAACATGGGGGATACCACGTCATAGATGGAGCCGCTGCTGGTGTAGCTCGGGGGGCGGCCGTGGTCTTCCAGCACCTGCACCTCAAACCCGCGTTGGACGGGATCGTCTTCTTGTACGCGCAGGAACACGCCGCTATTCGTACGGCGCGCGAGTTTGAATTCCAAGTGCAATTCAAAATCAGAGAAGGTGCGGCCTGCATAGCCCACATAGCGCAGTGGGGTGATTGAGTGGCCGAAAATATGCAGCATGTCGTCCTGGAACTCGAAGATGTCCCGGTCATCGGTAATGTTGCGCCAGTGGGGACGGTGTTCTTCGCTGAGCAGGTCTATCCAGCCGTCGTCTGTGGGCGCGGGCGTGGGCATGCCCTCGGGGCGGGGTTTCCACGGTGCGTGCAATACATAGTGGACGGCCGCAACAGCGGCAAGCACAACGACCAGTGTAAGCAGTACGGACAAGGCAATTGCTTTCTTCATGCGTGGTGGTCTCCTTCTGTGTGGATTCACGTTTGATTTGGATTCTCCCGTAAAGAATAGGTAAACTACCAACGAAAATCAACCTGAATGTTCCGTGAACCGGTGATCTGCGCCGACCTCAAAAAAAAACTTTAACAGAGGAAAATTGTTTATGGCATTGAATGTAGCCGTTGTAGGTATGGGTGGCATTGGCAATGTGCACGCCCGCTGTTATCAGGATAATCCGCTGTCCAATGTGGTGGCTGTGTGTGACATTATCAAAGAAAGAGCCGACGCTGCGGCAGCGGCGTATCAGTGTCCCGCCTTTTACAGTGTGAAGGAACTGCTGGCTTCCGATATCAAGATTGACTGCGCCAGTATGTGTACGGCCGGCAAGGAAAATGGCGGCGACCATTACACGCCGACCATGGAACTGCTGAAGGCGGGCATTCCCGTGCTGGGCGAAAAACCCATCTCAAATGAGATAGACAAAGCGAAGAAAATGGTGGCGCTGGCCCGTGCGAAAAAATTGCGGTACGGCATTAACCTCAACCACCGGTTTACGCCTGCGGCACGGCGCGCCAAGGAATGGATGGAGGCGGGGCGTTTGGGCAGACCGCACATTATCAACATGACCATGTGGATTAACAACCCCAATGAAACGTCTCCCCATTTTCATATCCGCGCACTCCATCCGCATTCCATTGATGTGATGCGTTACTTCTGTGGCGATGTGGACAAAGTGCAGGCGTTCTTTTTGCGTGGGGAAACCATGGACGGCAAAAAACGCAAGTGCTGGTCCAATTTACAAGCCAACATGTTGTTCAAGAACGGCGTGGTGGGACATCTCACCGGCAGTTATGATGCGGGCGGCGCGTTCGGACTGGAACGGTGCGAGATTACCGGTAGCAAAGGACGTATTGTTATTGAGGAGGCCTGTGAGGAATTGATGTTTTTCAGCCGCGCCAACAGTGAGACCGAGCATTACCATCACTTGGGCGGCATGACCAATTTCTCCGAAACGTTTCCGTCGCGCATTAACACATGGCTTGAACAAAATAAGAAGAAGGTGGTGTCCACCAAAATTGACGGCAGCGGCGAAGACGCATTGCGTGCCCAAAAGATTATTGAGGCATGCATCGCGTCATGGAAGACCAACGCCATCGTAAAAGTACGGTACTGATTGCCGGTTTCACGTTGAATGTGTGCGGCCCTATGGCAAGAACCCAGACGCTGCACAAGGTATTTT
>SKQZ01000078.1 GCA_007118765.1 Candidatus Hydrogenedentota bacterium | reverse complement strand
TTGCTTGCCCACCGACTTCGACGTGTAATAACACGCTGTCAGCCGGCGACCTGCGCAAAGCACCTGCTCTGGCACAATCTTCACAGGCTCACGACGAAACTTGGTGAAATATCCGGGCTAACAGAGTATATGCGAAAACCGTTATGCCGTGCAGGCCTTCTCGTCACGGCATGTACCGGCTGATTCCGCAGTGTGCGGGAACGTTGGCCGCGTAAATCAGTAGTCGTAGGGATCCATTGTCAGTTGTTGCTTTTCGATCAGCAAGGTGCCGACAACCTGCAATATCTGACTTATTGCCGTAAAAACAACGCCCACAGTCGAAGATTCTGCCTTCCGGGGGCGTTGTGTCGTTATACGTGTAATGTGCTTCATGGATTTCCTTTCTGACGGTCGTTTTGCTCAGCTCCATATACTACAATAAGCCTACTGTTGAGTAAAAGTTCTGTTACATCGCGACTGTGTGTGCTGGTGTCAGTTTGCGGGAGAAGACAATCTGATGTTGGTGGTGTTTTCCATGCCGGTAAGCGCATCGCGAACACGGAGGACATAAGCGCCCAGCACCTCGTTTTGTGAAAGGGGAATGTATGTTTGCGCCATCCCCCCGCCTGTTGTTACCACGCGCCGATACCACGGAATCGGCTCGCCGCGTATTGGCATCAAGTCAACCACAAACAGATGCTTCCCAGCGCGGCTTGTGTCGGTTTGGGCCGTTATTTGTATTGGAAGCTGCGCGCCTATATGAACAATTTCCGGTATGTCAACGAATATGTCCTTGATTGGTTCCGGCAACACCGTCACCACCAGCGGTTCGCCTGCGTCAAGCCTGAATCGGGCGCGATGGGGACGCCGGATGCGTTCTCCCGTAAGCGCGTTATACGCGACGTCATCGCGTTTTAACGGCAAGCGGATGGATTGACGGGGAGCATCGTATTCGGCCAGGACCACAAAAATGCGTGCCTCCCCAAAGGACAGGGTCGAAAAAGTCCCTAAGAAGTCGTTTAGTCCCTCATGCAGACTTGTACCCGGCAAATCCCCCAGGAATCGGGCGAGGGCGTGGTATTCGTTGGGCACCAGACGCTGACCATGCTCGCGTACAATGGGCCGAAAGGGATGATTCAGCAGAAACGTGTGGCCTTCCTCTGCCCGGTTGACAATCCATGCGGGGGTCTCCCCCGCTGCCGCCAGTGGTATGCCTTCTGTTTGTGAAACGGCGGCATTTGTCCGTACCACACCCGCTTGCGTGGTCGTTTCTTCATTGGTGTCTTTTACGGTCAGTGAAGTGGCAAGCACACGCGTGTCATCTGCAACGCCTACGCCAAACAGTTCTGCCAGCGGCGGGGTATTGTGTGGGCGTCCATGAAGGTCGCAATCACCTGGAAACACGTCGGCTACCAATGCGCCGCCCGTTGTTGTATAGCGATAAAGCGCCGCCGCCTCTTCCTCGTCCAGCGCACGCGTCATGGGAAGTACAAGGGCCGGATACGAAAGGGATGCGGTATCCAGTAACGCAGTCCTATCAACAAAGGCATAGGAGTACCCCATCAGTTGGAGCATGTCCACGATGGCCTGCTGTGAATCGGACAACGTCGCTTCATAGACAGTCTCAACGTCGGCCAGATGACGGGACGCATGGCTGTCGTAAACTGCAATGGTCGGGGTGTCTTGTTGGGCGGCATATAGAAGTGGCCCGACACTGTCGCGAAGTTGCTTCACCGCAGTCATCAGAATCTCAAGCGTATGAGTGGCGTTGCCGTCAGGGCTTAACCAGGCATCCGGCGCAGGATGATGCCTGTCGCCATAAGGTGTGCCAAGCCATAGAGTGCGTAAACCTTCCACGGCCAGTCGCCAAGGCAACCACGCATACATGTTGTCAGCGTCCAGCGCGTATTTGTTGTCCACGGATACGCCAGACAAGGAATCGGCCTCGCTGTAACTGCGTGTTCTGGCCATCGCTACTGTGGAATAGGGCATTGCACCAAAATCAAGCGTCTCAAACAAGGCGGGCCAGTAATAGCCATGCGCCGGTTGGGCGTCGGAAAGAAATCTCGCCCCCACGCGGGCATCCGGAACTGCCTGTGTTACGGTGTGCCGTGCCCAGCGATGATAATCCGCAAATGCGTTGTCCGTGTAACGCCTGAAGTCCACCCACGGGGCCGCCATGGTCTCCCGGCCCATCCCAAAGTCATCAGGCAATTCCACAAAATCCCATGCAGGAAAGGATTGCTGCCAAGCGTCATTCAATGCGGTCACGCTTTCGTAGTGCTGCTCCAAGGTGCGCTGGAATTGAATAAGACAGTGTCGGCACTGGCAGGCCCGGTGTGACGCGATATTCATCCTGTTGCCGTCGCCAATGGAATAGTAGCCGAATGCGCCCGCCCAGTGGCGCAGGGTTCTGTCGCGGATATCGTCATGGTTTCTGCTTCGAAACTCCGGGTCGGTCAGACAGGGTTCGCGCAGTATGACATGGCGCATTTCCTGCGGGAGCGCATTGTCCACCTGCGGGATTAGCCGCAGCTGTTGTTTTGCCGCATGTACAATGGTCGCTTCGCCCGCGGGTGCGTGTAGCCACCCGACGCCGATATTGGCAAGGTTGCGCCAATAATGAAGGGCATTGTAATTTGTCGCGGCGCTGTCTGAAACAACCACTTCCAAACTATCGGGACTGTGCCGTTGGCGGACGCTCAAATACCGTGTTTCACGGTAGGCGCTGTGCAATTCCCACTCAGAGAACGCGCGCTCAGCGCCTTCCACCGCATAGACCTCAAGTCGTATCAATGGCGACAGCAGATCCGAAAAATGAAGACGTAGCTTCGTGTTGCCGCCGTGGTGGGAAAACCGGGTCGTTGCCTCACTCACCACCCTGCCGTATCCATCGGTTGCACGGGCATAAATCGCGCCATAACGGGTATGGTTCAGCACCGGGCGCACATCTGCGGAGATCTCCAAAGAATCGTTGGGATGGAGCCAAGTCTTTTCAAGGGTGAGATTTTGAAACTCCGGCCAGCCGGGTAGAACAAAATCAGTGGAATGCCAGTCTACAATGCCGGATCGGGTGCGCAACCACACATCCACCGTGTACGCGCCCGGTCCCACCGGAATTTCAAACTGATGTCTGTCGGCGCCCCGCGGGAGCACTTCGGGATCATGCCAGACAATGCGTACATCGCTGTCGGTGCGCCGCAGCTGGGCGCTGATGTTATAGCGTCTGTCGGCGGGTTGGTTCAGCGCTATTTGAAAAGGACGCGCCGGTTGTGCCACCACCGAATCACGCATGGCCTCGACAAACTCCGGTAGAAAATCGGGTGGTATCTGGTCCGCCTCAGGTCCGGTCGGCGCCACGTCATGAACGGCGGCGATACGGGTGTCTGGAAGCCGATTTGCCGCCGCGCACAAAGCGCGTGCCACCAGCGAATAGGCATTGTCTTCGTAAAACACATCCATGGCCAGCGGATCAGCAGGCGCTTGTATCAGGCAGTGGTTCGCTGGCGGGTCACCCAAGTACTCCAGCACGACGATGCGTCCGTCGCCATGGGTCAGCACTTGGCCGAGTCCCTCGGCGCCGCCGCCGCCCGGAAAGGCACAGGCGCCGATGCCATGCCAGATGGGCAGCGTCTCTTCGGCGGGCTCAAGAGCCTCCAGAATAAGATGCAACGGCGATTCCGGACTGTTGCGCGGGTGGACGATAAGCAATCCGACACCGCCAGCGACTTTATCGAGTATGGTCGAAAAGAGTTCTTCTGGCAGTATGTCCGTATTAAAGTTGGCCAACACAATCACATCCAGACGGCGGTCCAGTTTTCGACGGATGCCTTCCAGCGTATCGTCACGGCCGCCGCCGTCGGGAAGGGTTGGAAATGCCATGGGATCATACCCGATGTCATAAGAGCTCCAAAGGCCAACAGTTTCGTATTGCAAATCTAATCGTGCCGCGAGCTGCGATACGTCGCCAAGGGTAAACCGTGGAGCAATAAACACGCTGCGAATGGCGCCGGAGGCCAGCGGTTTGCCCCATGCCACCTGCTGTCCGACAGATGTCTCCGTCACGGTGTGGGTAAACTCGGCGTACGGGGCGACAGGCGCGAACAGTATGAGGACGCACACCAGAAACGCGGGCAGGGCGCTTTTGCGAAGGCGCGTACGGGGGCATGCAAAGTTCCCGTGGTTTATTGCTGTGAGCTGTGTATGATGTACCATGGAGTATCCAGTTATTGATTGCAACACAATCGCAAAAAACACGGGACTAATTCAAGCGGGGCCATGGCGTCAAACGTGTCGGGAAGGTCGTGCCGCAGACGGAATAGCGCGCAGTGTGTGCGAAGATGAATGGGCCGGATTACGCGCTTGCCCGAGTAATGTCGCAGGAATCAATTCTTTTGATTGTGCGCCGGCGGTTGAATCATAAACGCTTCAATTGTTTCCGCCACAATATCGTCGGAAGCACGGGCAATCAGATACCGGCGTGTTCCTTCTAGGTCTGGCACAAAACGGGTTGCGCCGTCCGGGAACGACACATGTCCCGCCGGGCTTTTCTCCCACAACACGGTTCCATTGGCTTTCACGCCGCAAACGGCACAATACACGGCGGTTTGATCGTAACTCGACGAGGCCGCAATAACGCCGACACCGCCTGCGGGATACAGTTCATAGGCGCGGGCGACGGGATTGACCTCGGGGTTGGTTACGGCTCCGCCGGTAAGAATGGGGCGGCCTATCTCAAACCCTGAATAAACGATTGGCGTAGGCCAGCTGTCGGCGACCGTTTGTGCCGCTTCACGGTCGAGGTTGATATTGTGTTCCGGGTGTTCGCCGTCCGCAAAATTACCGCCCATAATCACCAACTCGCGCACCTTTGCGGCTATCAAGTCACGTCCGGAGATATTGATAACGCCGTCCCCCTCGTGGTCTGCCTCCGACTGCAAAAGAAGGTGGA
This sequence comes from Candidatus Hydrogenedentota bacterium, assembly GCA_007118765.1. GTDB lineage: Bacteria > Hydrogenedentota > Hydrogenedentia > Hydrogenedentales > CAITNO01 > SLFT01. The sequence continues at coordinate 3,754 of SKQZ01000078.1, read as the reverse complement.
TACAAGTTTGCCCGCCTATCACGACAATGACCACGCTGTTGTCCGGCGCCGTGTGCAGCAACCGACGATATAATGTTGTGCTGTCAGGCGCAGTGGCATTGGACTGTGTGCTTGGAAAATTTTCCGGGTTGCCTATTTCGGGCGCATAGGGATCGGGAAAACGCTGATCATCCACAGGACTAAGCCCGATGGGGACATTGCCGCGACCGTACCACGTGTTGACGGCATTGATGGCGGCAACCACCTGTGGCCCGGTCTGGCTTGCAACAACGCCCAACAATGTACAGGCGCCGTTGTCGGCGAGTGCGTTTAGCGTTGCCAAAGCGCCAACGTCATCCACATCGGAACGAAAATCCGTGTCCAAGATGATCCCCGGTACGGACGGAAGCGCGGTTGCGCCGAATTGTATCCCCATGCCAACGGTCAACAAAGCCATGATGATGATTCCCTCTGATTTGAACATGTGGTGACTCCTGCTAAATAAGTGTGCCATGCCGTCACGGTCTGCGCACATCTTCCTGCGGGTTGCTCGCGTTAATGTGTGCGGATGCAGACGTAAAAAGTCTGCGGGCAACGCGCCGGGCGATTATGCGACTCAAAGCCGGACAAAAGCGTTCCATATAATACATGATGTGTGCTTCGGGAGACACAAAAACTCTTTTTTTATTGCCGTTTATCGCTCGCACCAATGCACGCGCCACCCGTTTCGGGCTGTAGTTGCGTCGCGCATAGATGCGTTGCAGAGTCGTGCGAATTTCCGGTTCCTGGCCGGATTGGTCGCAGACGCGCATATTTTGGACAATGCCGGTGTTAATCATGCCCGGACACAGGGTGACCACATTGATGTTGTGTGGGCGCAGGTCTTCGCGCAGCGCCTCCGAAAAACCGAACAGAGCAAACTTCGACGTCAAATAGCCTATCACATTCGGACTCGGCCAATACCCGTACATGGATACCAGATTTATAATGACACCGCCTTCACCATGCTTTATCATGGCCGGCACAAACGCGTGGCATACGTGTATAACGCCGAACAAATTGGTGGAAAGTACCCAGTCCCAATCGCGCAACGTCAAATCGGCCATGCCGCCGGAGATGTATACCCCCGCACAGTTCACAAGTATATCGGGCGGCCCGTGCGATTCGATTATTTCTTCGGCAACATGCGCTACCGCATGGGGATCCGTAATGTCCACAGTACAGGCCGTTATTTCTGCGCCCTGCCCGCTACAGTCCGCAACGAGGCCCTCAAGTTCGCTTTTAGCGACGTCACAAAGGACAAGTCGGGCGCCCGCCTCCATCAGTGCGCTAGTCACGGCGCGGCCAATGCCGCCGCATGCACCAACGATTACGGCGCGTTTGCCTGCTATGGGATTCATAAAACTCCTCAGAGCGCTTCAACCGCCCCTTCCGTATTCATATCGACCGATGCAAACAATACCCGGTGGCCGATACAAGCCATCGTGGCATTGGCCTGCACAATCCACGCTCGTCATGGCGGGCATGAAATTATCGGACTAGTTCATGTACTGAACCATTACATCGGGATCAGACCAGACGTACGACCATGTCGAACAGACAGGAAAGTCGCCGGGGTAACGTACAAAGGAGACATGGCCGTCCATGTACAATACATTGCCGCCGCCCGGCAAATGGTTAAAGGTAGTGGATTCTTCATAGGTGATGCTGCCGCCGACCATGTCATGCATAACGGCAAGCGTACTTTGTGCATGGGCGCCCGCGCCGGGGTTGTTGATGTCGGTTATGAAAAAGCGTTCCACTCCTTCGCGCAGGCGATGCATGGTTGTCGTGCCGAGGTCTTCATGTTCAAACCTGAGATCCCGCTCCCATATACTCATGTCCCGGTTCCCCTCGGTGAAAGGGTCAACCATGTCGAACAATGCCCCGCCAATAGCCCGCAACCCTTCTTCAGAGGCCCACGCCATATCTTCCAATTCCATGGTGTTCATGTTCGTTTGGTGTGGCGCCCGCACGTACATTTGCGGCATGATGGCCCATCCATAGTAATTGTAGGAAATGTTGTATATCTTACAGGGTGCAATGGGCATGTCGGGATGATTGTCCAAGCCGTGAGCACCCTCTCGAAATTCGCCCTCGCGCAATACCTTCATAATATCCGGGTCTGACGGACATAACAGGATATGCACATCCGTGAGATACTCAGGGTAGACGGCCATGCCGCAGGGAACAAACAGCACAGGCAATTGAAACACCGACAAGTCACGGCAGTCGGTGCCTCGTTTCCGGCGGATAGGTGGAAACCGTTCACCGGGGGCCTCGTTACTATACATTTTCAGCACCAGACCCAGCTGACGAAGGTTGTTGGCGCATGAAGCGCGTCGTGCCGATTCGCGGGCGCGCGCCAATGCGGGCAGGAGGATGGCTGCAAGGATGCCGATGATGGCGATAACCACCAACAATTCTATGAGCGTGAAACCTTTCTTATTCATGACCATGTCCCTTTCAATAGGCGTTGACAATGGAATCATTTGGCCATAATGCCGGTTCATTCAAACGCAGACGCATTGTTACTGCATGTGTACAAATGGTAGTATACGGGAATCACGCACGGCATGATAGTATGCTTATTGGAGAGCCATTTGTATGAAACCGGACAACACCTTTGAGGCCGCATTTACCGTACCCAACTACCACCAGCAACTCTCCGCCAGCCGCCCCGTACAGGTATATACCTACATTTTTGACACCGATTTCAAAAAACAACGCGCAGGCAAGACAATTGAGCCCAAGGTACAGTGCGGGAAACTACATCGCTTCGGAAACATTACAACCCTAATGCCGCACAATCATGAACACCACGAAATAGCATTGATTACTGCGGGCGCCGCACAACATCGAACAACCACCGGAAGCCATGCAATTCGCCGAGGCTCTGTGCTTGCCGTTGCGCCCAACGATGTCCACTCTTTTGACGCCATCTCAAATCTGCAGATGATCAACTGCACATACCTCACATCATATTTGTTTTACGATGTCCGCGAGATTCTGTCCGTGCCGGGACTGGCCCAGCTGTTCTTCCACAACACGATTTTTTCCGAGACATCGCGCTCCCATATTCCGGAGTGGCACCTTGATGAGAACGCCATGGCGCAGTGTTTGTACGAATTAAAAGCGATTGCCGATGAACGTTCGCGCGACGATGTCTCGGCCGTGTTGGTAAGGAGAACCCTTGAAAAACTTATGCTTCTGCTGCACCGTGCATACGTTCATGCGGCGGGGACCGAAACAATTGAGGTAAAAGAGGAGGTAAAGACGGCTCTTGAGGTCATTGAAGAAAGCATTGCGCAGGAGAAGCAGTTTGACGTGTCCAAACTCGCGCGCGAGTTAGGTTTTACCCGGGATTATTTCGCGCGCATATTTCGGCAGGCGACCGGCAGAACACCCACGGACTATTACCAGCATCGCCGCGTCGAACAGGCCTGTTCGCTGTTGCTTGACGCGAATAACACAGCCACCGATGTCGCCCATGCACTGGGCTACTACGATTCAGCCCACTTCTGCAAACTATTCAAGCGCTACCGCGGCATGTCGCCCCACACCTTTCAGCGTAGATATGGGGAATCACAGGGTTCACATCCGAAAACGACCGACCTCAAGTAAAGCAGGTGCGATATAAGCCGTGTAAAATGATGTGTTTATGCTGTTGTTGCAGCACTCGTCACGGCGGCCATGCCGGCGCGAATTGTCTCAATATTGGGTTCCAGCAAGGCAT
>SKQZ01000320.1 GCA_007118765.1 Candidatus Hydrogenedentota bacterium | reverse complement strand
AGCCCGGATATTTCATCAGGTTTCGTCGTGAGCCTGTGAAGATTGCGCCAGAGTAGGTGCTTTGCGCAGGCCGCCGGCTGACAGCGTGTTAGTACACGTCGAAGTCGGCGGACAAGCAAAGTGCCTGATATGGCGTAAAATTCGCAGGCGCAACCCCGCCACGGCGGGGTGAAATATGCGGGCTAGTCCGCGACTTGCCGGACTTCAGCGCAACCAGCCCATCTGCTGGTAAAGATTGATGAGCGCCCGGTTGATATTGTATTCACCGGCGCCCGGCGCCACGCGCACGCCAAAGTCCGCGCCATAGCCGCCTTCCACATACGCATTGATGGTGGGCACATACCCCAGCGACCCGTTGCAATACCCCACAAACCACGTGTGCGGAAACTTGGAACGCGCCTTCAGCGACAAGCCAAGATCCACAAAATACTCGCCCGGAAAAGTGGCCAGTGCCATCATGTCCCCGATTGTAACGGTGTTTAATTCCGCTTCAACCGTGCGTTCGCGGTCACGAACACGGCGCGGCGCGAGCGACAGCGTTTCACTGTAAAAGGTTATATCCACGTCCGACGCAATCATGGCAATGTCCTCAGACACGCGCAACACCTCGTCCGCCACCGCATGACCCATGCGCTGCATTTCTTCGAAACCGCCTTCATCCACGGGCGTCTTGTCGCCAAAGGGATTGATATCGCCGCAGGCGCCCTGCACGAACAGGCACTGACCGCCAATAGCGGCTTCCACGCGCGCCGTGAGCGCCCCGGGATAGTCTGCCGACAGCAACAGGTTGTCCGGGCCGAGCACCACGGGATGACACGTGAAATTAACCACGGTGGCCAGCACTGTGTCGTCAAGCAGTTCCACTCGCAGCACGCCCACCGAATGGTCCACCGGGCTGGTGGGGATGCGGTCGGGATTGGCCCACAGCATCTCCGCCTTTCCGTCTTCGCCGATAACCCGTCGGTTGTGACCCTCGGCCACTTCGCCCCGACCCATGCCAACACGCGCCGGAGCAAGGTTCTCCGCCGCTTCACAGACGGCCTCGCTAATCTTCGTCGCCACGTCCCGCTGCCACGGCGCGTCCTCGCTCGGAAAATCGCGCTGGAAAGCAGCAGAAGAATGAGAATGAGACGCAGCAAACAACAGGTTCTCCAAACCCGTCTCCGCATACACCGTCTCGCGCACGTCCCGCATCACGTCGCGCGGCGTATTGCCCAGGTCCAGCGCAATAATGACTACATGGTCTGTTTCGCCGCGCAACACCAGCGCACGCGCAAGCAAGGGGTCATGAACGCCCGTGGAAACATCACTGCCCCGTGCGGCGTAGCCGTACATGCCGCCCCCCGGCGGCGGCGTAATGTCGCGGCGCGCCACCCCCGCCGAAAGGGCCGATGCCGACAGCGCCACCGCGCACAGCACAACCGTCAAAACTACAACCTGCCCAAGCCTTGTCGTTGTCATGACCTATCCTCCTGTATGGTTGTCGTCTGTACTGCTCGTTACGTCCGTTATAATGCCTGTTGCAGACACCGGAAGGCAACCGTCGCACAGGTTAACCCGGATATTTCATCAGGTTTCGTCGTGAGCCTGTGAAGATTGCGCCAGAGCAGGTGTTTTGTGCAGGCCGCCGACTGACAGCGTGTTATTACACGTCGAAGTCGGCGGGCAAGCAAAGTGCCTGATATGGTGTAAGATTCGCAGGCGCAACAGAAATCTTGTGAAATATGCGGGTTAGTCTTCGGTCTTGGAAAACTTTTCCAGTAGCGCGGGCACTTGATCCGCCGTCATGTCGCCAAAAACCTCGTCTTCCACCATCACCACCGGCGCAAGACCGCATGTACCCAGACAACGCGTCCCTTCCAACGAAAACAACCCGTCTGTGGTCGTTTCGCCATACTGAATGCCCAACTCTTCCTGCAGCCGCTCCGCCACCTGTTCCGCGCCCTTCACATAGCACGCCGTGCCCAGACACACGCTGATCACGTATTTGCCCCGCGGCTCAAGCCGAAAAAAATGATAGAACGTTGCCACGCCGGTTACTTTTGCCGTGGGCACCTGCAACAGCTGCGCCACGGCGTCCAATTGGTCAGCGCCCAAATACCCGAAGTGCGCCTGCACCTTGTGCAACACGCCTATCAAATGGCTGTGCGGCTGGGCATCCTGCACACACGCTTCAATATGCGCCACTATCTCAGGCGTCAGCGCCTCCATGCTCTTGCGGCGCACTTCTTCGCGGTTATCGGTATTCTTGACTACGGTATTCATCAGCGTATTCCTCTCGGCAGTCTGGGCGCATAGTGCGTGTGCAACAGTTCATGGGCCTTCTCGCTGCCCGGCGCGCCCAGAAACTCTTTGTATAACGCTTGTATGGCCGGGTTATGATTGGAACTGCGCAGCTGTTTCTTCTTGTCAATGGCATATAGGGCGCCGGCGCGTTCGGCAAGCAGCCGCTGGTCAAAAATGCGATAGCCTTCAGGCGGGTACGGCTGGCCGCCGCCCCCCACACAACCGCCTGGACACGCCATCACCTCAATCACATGAAACGTTTTCTCTTGATTCACCACCGCATCCAGCAGGTACTTGGCGTTGGTGAGGCCATTCGCAACGCCTATCCGCAGCGTAAGTTCCTCGTTCACTTGCAATTCGCGCTCGCGCAGCCCCTCCACGGCGCGCACCTCGGTAAACTCCACCTCCGCCGGGGCCTTGCCCGTCAATTTCTCCACGGCCATGCGCAGCGCCGCTTCCATCACGCCGCCAGTGGCGCCGAATATGTCGCCCGCGCCGGAGGACACGCCCAAAGGCGAATCAAAGTCACTTTCCGGCAACGTCATCATGTTAATGCCGTAATTCTTGATCATCCATACCAACTCGCGCGTCGTGAGTACGGCATCCGTGTCAGGAACACCCGTCGCGCTGACAAATTCCGGGCGTCGCGATTCGTATTTCTTCGCCGTACACGGCATGATGGCCACCACGAACACGTTCTCCGGCTTGAGGTCATGTTCCGCTGCATACCATGTCTTCAGCAACGACGACATCATGGACATGGGCGACCGACAACTCGACGCATAGGGAATCAGCTCCGGGTAGAATTTCTCAAGAAAGTTCACCCAGCCAGGAGAGCAACTTGTAAGCAGCGGCAACGGCCCGTTATGCTCCAGTCGGTGCATCAATTCCGTCGCTTCTTCAACAATCGTCAGGTCGGCGGTAAAGTTGGTGTCGAACACCCGGTCGAATCCCAGCCGGCGCAGCGCCGTCACCATCTGGCCCGTGGCAGGCGTGCCCGGAGGCATCCCGAACCCTTCGCCGATGGTGGCGCGTATGGCCGGCGCCGTCTGCACCACCACATGCTTTTCCGGGTCGGCCAAAGCCTGCCAAACGTCTTCCGTGAAACTATGCTCCGTAAACGCCGCCGTCGGACACGCATTGATGCACTGGCCGCATTGTATGCACACCGAATCGTCCATGCGGCAACCGTGCGCGGGCGCAACCTCCGTGGTAAACCCCCGGCCCTGTTGGCTGAGATTATGCACGCCCTGCACCTCGGCGCAGGTGCGCACACAACGGCCGCATAAAATACATTTCTCCTGATTGCGGTTTACGGCCACGCTGTCCGTTTCAATGGGAAACCGTTTTCGTTCCCCGTCGAAAAGGCGTTCACGCACCCCCGCCGCATAGGCCGCGTTTTGCAATTCGCAGTTGCCGTCCCGCTCACAGGTCAGACAGGCACGCGGATGGTTGTCCAGCAGCAGTTCCACAATATCGCGGCGCGCCTGACGAATCGCCGGGCTGTTGGTCTGCACTTCCATGTCAGGCCAGATTGTCACCGAACAGGACGCCATGTAAAAGGGAACCCCCTTCACTTCCACAATACACACCCGGCAAGACCCCTGCATGCTTAAATCGGGGTGGTAACACAACCGCGGTATGCGGATGCCAAGCGTACTTTCCGCCGCCTCCATAATTGTTGAACCGGCAGGCGCGGACACTTGGCTGCCGTCTATCGTAAGGGATATCATCTTCTTTGCACTCATGGATTCATACCTCTGTTACAGCGCGTTCTTCCAGCGCGGAACAATCCGTCACAATGCCGTTCACGCAGGTCATTGGCGCGCCACCGCATCAAAACGGCACACTTCATAACAACGCCCACACTTGATGCATTGGGACTGGTCTATTTCATGGGGCTGTTTTCGCTCGCCCGCTATGCATGCCACCGGGCACTGCCGCGCACACATGCGACATCCCACGCATTTCTCCGTGATAATCTCATAGCGCACCAGCGCCTTGCATTTGTGCGCCGGACACGTCTTCTCCGTCACATGCGCCTCGTATTCGTCGCGGAACCGGCGCAGCGTGCTCAACACCGGATTCGGCGCGGCGCGACCAAGCCCGCACAGAGAAGTCTTCTGCACCAGCGCCGCCAACCGCTCCAACTTGTCAAGGTCGGCGGGTTCACCGTTGCCCGCGGCGATGCGTTCCAGAATGTCAAGCATCCGTTTCGTGCCTTCGCGACAGGGCGTACACTTGCCGCAGGACTCGTCCTGACAGAAGGCCATGAAAAACTTCGCCACATCCACCATGCAGTCATCTTCGTCGAGCACGATCATGCCGCCGCTGCCCATAATGGAGCCCAACGCGCCAAGGGTATCGAAGTCAATGGGCGTATCAAGCAACGTCTCGGGAATCATGCCGCCTGCGGGGCCGCCCGTCTGCACTGCTTTTAACTGCTTCCCGCCGGGCACGCCGCCCCCGATATCGTAAATCACTTCGCGCAGGGTCATGCCCATGGGCGCTTCAATCAGGCCCGTGTGCCGAACTTTCCCGGCCAGGGCAAACACCTTCGTGCCGCCGCTCTTTTCCGACCCTATGGAGCGGAACCAATCGCTGCCGTACACCAGCAATGCCGGCACGTTCGCGAATGTCTCCACGTTGTTAATCACCGTTGGTTTGCCCCACAAGCCGTTTTCGGTCGGATAGGGGGGTCGAATACGGGGCTGCCCCCGTTCGCCCTCTATGGAGTGAATAAGGGCCGTTTCCTCGCCACATACAAACGCACCGGCGCCAAGACGCACCTCCAAATCCATCGAAAAATCGCTGCCAAGGATATTATCGCCCAAAAGCCCCTGCTCACGGCATTGCGCCAGCGCATGTTCGATGCGCCGAATCGCAAGGGGATATTCCGCGCGCACGTAGAAAAAGCCCCGCGACGCGCCCGTGGCAAACCCGCCGAGCACCATCCCTTCAATCACGCTGAACGGGTCGGACTCCAGCATGCTCCGGTCCATGAACGCCCCCGGATCGCCTTCATCCGCGTTGCAAATGATATACCGTGTCTTTTCCGCGCTTTTGCGGGCCGACGCCCACTTCAGCGCCGTCGGGTAGCCGCCGCCGCCGCGACCGCGCAGTTGGCTGTGTTCAATGGCCGCTATCACGGCTTCCGGGTCGTTTTCCGCCAGCGCATTCGCCACCGCACGGAACCCGTTGTACCGCACATATTCGTCGAGCCGTTCCGGATCAATCACGCCTGCGTTGCGCAGCGCGATCCGGTTCTGCCGATTGAAAAAGGCCACATCGCCGTAGAGACTGAAGAAACGGCGGCTTACAAACTCCGCGTCGCAACGCAATGCCGATACTTCCGTACCGGAACCGAGGTGTTCACGCACCACACGGCGCACATCGTCCCGGTTGCGGATGAAATATACCGTATTCCCCGGGCGCACCAGTACGCACACGGCGCTCTCTTCCGGCGACATCCCGCAAAAGCCAAACCCGTTCGCCGCCAACACCGATACATCATCGCTGTCCAGCCCCGCCGCGGCTATTTCTTCCCGGAACGTTTTTTCCGTGTCGCCGTCAACCGCCGCGCCGCAGTGCCGCGCCGCGCACAACACCAGCTGGTATTTCGCCCCGTGGCCCGACGCGTCCAGCATCAGCGACGTCACCGGCGCCCCGTTCACCACATGGGACGTGAAAATGTCGTGTACCGCATCCCGGGTCACCTTTTCATACTTCACCGGCATCTCGTCCGGCTTCAGGACGCCCACAATCGGCTCGCGGCTGCATCGTCCCGTGCAACCCACCCGGTGCAACACGATGTCGCTGCGACCGGAGGCTTTGATATGCCGCTCGAATTCGCGCCACACCGACGGCGCACCCGCGGCGTTTTCGCAGGTGGCGGAACCCACCTGTACCACCACCGCAGCATCCGAACTGCGCGCCGACACCGCACCGCGCATCTGCTCAAAAAGCGCTTCGTAGCGCTCCAAAACGGCTTTGCTCATAATATATCGCATTCTCCTGCGTCTCCACAGGGGAGACTTCATCGGCTGGTGTGCTCAAAGACCCGTGTCCCGTCATACAAACGGGATGGGGGTGAGGCATCATTATAAACGATTAAAGCGATAAGAATAAATTGGACAATACCCTTCGCCAAAAACAAAAGGCCACGCTCCTGTTCCGATCCGGGAGCGTGGCACAAGACAAATCGGTGATGGTTTATTTCTGTGCGTCGGCGGCCTTCAGCTCTTCCACGAAGTCAATGTACATCTGCTTCGCTTCGTCCTGGCTTTTGCCTTCCAGCTCTTTCCACGCGTCGTATTTCGCGCGCCCCACAAAATCCATCATGCCGGGACGGCTGCCGGTGCAATCGCCTGCGCTCGCCTGCTTATACAGCGCGTACAGCTTCAGTTTCGCCGCGTTATCCGGCGCTTCGGACAACTCCGTTACGTCTTTGCTGGCCTGTTCAAATTTGGCGGTTAAATCATCAGACATGAGAAATCCTCCTCTTCTACGGGTTTGAGTTGATACCTACCTTCGGTTCCGATATAGTGACTCCCTTATACTCCACCCTGCACCAATAATGCAAACTTTTCACCGTCCACGGTACATACCACAAACCACGGGCACCGCATCTCCCCGGCAAACACCGTCCGCCCCCGCAGTCATTCCCGCGAACGCGGGAATCCATAGAAGTGACCGCCGGCGGAAAAGGAAAAGGCCGCAGGCTCCGTAGAGCCTGCGGCCGTCGCTATTCATTCAAAGGGCCGTATGCCCGGCTGTCGCTTACTTGCGACGACGCAGTGTCATGGCGCCGCCGAGGGCCGTCGCCAAGGCAAGGGCGGCAAGACCAAGCGCGCCGGTGACCGGCACCTCAGGTTCGAGGTCTTTCGCCGTCAGCATCGCCGTGTCTTGTTCAACGGTATCGCCGTCATCAACCACCACGGTGTATTCGCCGGCCATGGCGGCCACGAAGGGATCGAAGCCCAGCGTCGCCGTATCAGTGCCGGTGAAGAAACCGCCGGTCTTGTCTTCGAGGAACTCGCCGTCTTCAAGCAGATCACCTTCGCGGTACCACATGATGTCGTAGCTGCCCGTGCCGCCACTGATGGTGGCCGTCCAGCTGCCCGTTTCGCCGTCCTCAAGTTCGAGGTCGGTAAGCGTCACTTCCAGCGGGAACACCTGGTCCACCACTTCGACCGTACGCGTGACTTCGTCCGCCGCGTTGCCTTCGCTGTCCGTCACGTTGTAGGTCACGGTGTACGTGCCTTCCTCGGCGGTGTTGACTTCGCTGGCGTCAATCACGATGGCGCCGGAGATGTCGCCTTCGCAGACATCGGCTGCCGTCGCGCCGAGTTCGTTGTACTCGCCGCCCAGCGTGATCATCTGCGGATCATCGCCAACCAGCGTGATGACCGGTGCGTCGGTGTCTTCCACCACCACCGTCAAGGCGCGGCTGTTCGTGTTGCCTGCATCGTCTTCGACGAAGTAGGTGATCACATAGGTGCCGACCTGCGGGTTGGCGGCATTCCAGCCGCCCGGCACTTCGGCGCCGTCCTGCAGAACCGTCGGGGCATTGCCGCAGGCGTCCGTGCGCGTGCGCGCCGGCAGCGTCGCGGCAACTCCGCATTCAACGGTGACGGTGTCGCCCGCCGGATCACCCGCGAAACTAAGCGTGGGCGCATCCGTGATGGCGGTGCCGTTACCGGTGTTGCCATCTTCTATGGCGTTGCCGAACTCATCTTCAACGTTCGTCACCGTGATGGTGATCTGAGCGCCGTTCAACATGAGCGCGGGGCAATCCCATGTCAGACGGTAGGTGTTGCCACCGGCATCCGATACACTGTCGGGGTTCGCCGCCAGCGTGCCCTGGCCGGGCCCGGAAATGGCGTAGTTCGCGGCGTCAAGGACGCCCGCGCCCATCGCCTTATTGAAGGTCACATCAACAACGCCGCGCGCATCCACGGTCACATCCGTGACAAATGGCGCATCGCTGTCCGTAACATTGACGGTACGCGTGACTTCGTCCGCGGCATTGCCGGCACTGTCGGTCACGTTGTACGTGATGACATAGACGCCAACCGTGTCCACGTCAACCGTGTCTCCGCCGGTAACAACGCTGAGGGCGCCTTCACAGGCGTCCAGGGCGGTCGCACCCGGATCGGTGAACGGGTCGCCTAATGGGACCGTCATGGGATCGCTGCCATTCAACGAGATAACCGGCGCGGTCGTGTCTTCCACGTTCACCGTGCGCGTCACTTGGTCTGCCGCGTTGCCCGAGGCGTCCGTCACGTTGTAGGTGATGACATAGGTGCCGACCGTGTCCACGTCAACCGTGTCACCGCCGGTAACGACGCTGAGGGCGCCTTCGCAGGCATCGTCAGCGCTCGCGCCCGGATCGCTCCAGGT
>SKQZ01000098.1 GCA_007118765.1 Candidatus Hydrogenedentota bacterium | reverse complement strand
GCTTCGCGCAGAAGGTACTGCGCCTCTTTTTAAGCATCCATCCACTTGACCGCGTGCCACGCGCAGGATTCTTGCTGCGTGGCGTGCCGGAACCCGAATCCGTTTCCGCGCACAGTCATTTCCTCGCCTTGCTTGCGATGCTGTACGCCGACGCCCATCCCAACACATACGACCTCGGCAAGCTGCTTTCCATGGCGCTGATCCATGACTTGTCCGAGGCGCAGTTGATGGACATTCCCATGCCGGTGGCAGAGCAATGGATGGGATGCGCCAAGGAAGACGCGGAAAAAGGCGTTTTCGATATGTTGCTCGCGCCGTTCTCGCCCCAATACACCGCACTGCACGACGAATTCCTCGCGGCACAAAGCCCCGAGGCACGGTTGCTGCGGGCCCTTGACAAAGCGCAAATGATGCTGAAGGTGGTGGCGTATGAACGGGAGCATCGCGGATACCTTGAGGAGTTTTGGCAGAAACCCGGCAATTTTAATGACTATGCCATTCCGGAGGTGTCGGCATTATTTGACGCCATCTGTGAACACGCCGGCAGAAGCAGACCACAATAACGGCTCAGGTACTATTCGATGCCGCGCAGCGGAACCCCACATTGTTTTGGCGCACATCCGGGAACATGCCCACACGGGCGCTCGTGGTAATCTCGGCGCTCTCCGATTGAAAGCAACCGCCGCGAACGCTCTTTTGAGGAAACTTGCGCAGTTTGCCCTCGTCTGTATCCTGCTGGTCATACGGTGCAAACGCATCGCGTGTCCACTCGAAAACATTGCCGGCCATATCAAGCATGCCGTCGGGGGTTTGTCCCTCATCGTGCATGGTCACAATACTCGGCATGCCAAGATAATTCCGGAAGTTGCACCGTGTAGTGTCCGGGGCGGTATTGCCCCACGGGTATTTGCGATTTTCGGAGCCGCGCGCCGCAAACTCCCACTGCGTCTCGGTGGGCAGTTCCTTGCCTGCCCATGCCGCATACGCCAGCGCCTCCTCCCATGTAATCCCCACCACGGGTTGGTCCGGGCCGTTATATTGAGGGTCGCGCCAATACGTCGGTTCCGCGGCGCCTGTTTCCGTAAGGTATTGCTCGTATTGCGCAACCGTAACCGGATGAACATCCATCCAAAAAGGTTCCACAAACACCTCCCGCATCGGCGCTTCCCCCTGCACCGAATCATTGCCCATGCGAAAATATCCCCCTTCAAAAAACACCATGCCGTCCGTGGAAACCTTCTTATTGTTCTTTGAGATGCTTTCTGTCGCAACCCGGACCTGGTAGGAAGAATCAAAAGATTCTTTCAGCGCATCGTGAAATGCGCGGGCCGTTTGCCAGCGTTCGCCCTTGTCCGTCTGAATGGCCTTGTCGGCCACAGCACAAATGCTGGGCGCCACATCGCTGCGCTTGATGGGCTTTTCGGGAGGCAGTTCTCTGGGCGTGCGCAGTGTCAGCAACTCGCGCAAAAGCAATCCGGCCGTATAAATATCGGCGCGCAAATCCACCGGCTGATGCAGCACCTGTTCGGGCGCGGCATACACCAATGTACCCGACACTTTCCGGGGCTTGTCCGAGCGCGCTCTGTTCTCCGTGGGCGCTTCATCCTGTTCCACAGCCTTGGCTACGCCAAAATCAAGTATCTTCGCCTGATTATCATGCAGAAGCATGATGTTTTCAGGCTTGATGTCACGATGTATCACCCAGCGATGGGCATACTCGAGCGCATCCAGGATTTGCAACATAATTCGCACCGCCCGGCGAACGGGCACGTGGCGGCGGTCGTGTCGGTGACGCATAAGAAATGCGCGCAACGAAATGCCGCGCACATACTCCATGGAAAGATAGAGCACACCTTCCGTTGTAAACCCGACATCATGCACGGCAATGATGTTCTCGTGGCGCAACCGACGCGCAACCTGTGCCTCGCGCAGAAAAAGACGCCGGCCCTTCTCCGTTCGCAGCACACCGCGACGCAAGAACTTCAGCGCGACCTCTTCTTTTACGAGCAAATCCTCAGCACGATACACAACGCCCATGCCGCCCCGCCCGACAAAGGACTTGATAACGTACCGCTCGCCAATGCAGTCGCCCTCGTGGAAATCAAGGGAGGCGCTGGCCGAAGTCACACCTTCCGTTGGCACCGTAATGGGATTGCCACAATTCAGACACGCGCCCTGACGGCCTTGAACCGAGGGCGGCACGAGTATTTTCAGACCACAGTGGGTACACACTACAGATATCATGAGCAAAACGGTAACTTGCCGGGACACTCGAAAACAAGTATCATATCGGCAGGGTTGTCGCACGCCGTTGCATGGCGTCCGCGAAGCCAATAAGAATACACACGGAGCAGCGGTGTTGCTGCCTCATCCTACTCTGTCAACCAATATGATTGTCTTTTATGGGAACAAAAAACAACATACCCGCCATTATAGCATCCTGCCTGCTGTTTCTCGGTACTGCTTTCGGGATGTTGCAGGCAACCGCATCGGCAGACAACACAGGCGCATACATCCATGTCCGTGCCGACGTGACACAAGAAAGCGAGGATGTTTTCGGGGTAACAGTGTACCAGAACAGCAACGGGGTACGCCCGGCCGTGCTTGCAGTCTATTTAACCTTTGACAACAATCTTGCCGAACCCATCGTACAAAAAGATTCGATAACAAACAATGCAGGGCTGGTAACAGCCGGCATAAACCAAACAAGCACTGTGCGCATTGACGCCGTCTACCACGCGAGCCTGCCGGATGCACCGGAACGTGCCTGCATTGCCATGGTGGCCTACCATGCGGACGGTGGCGAAACGCTTCATCCGGGCGCGGTGTTTTCCTTTTCCATGCGTCTTTCTCAAGACGCCCGGGACAGCGACAGTATTCAACTGGAACCCGTCCTCGCGTCAAGCCCGATCAGGCTGGCCGAACATCATCTCGCATCGTCCGCCGCAAACCTCAACGGAGAAGGCATTGCCGTTGTGGTTGAACCCGTAAGCATCCCCGTCGCCTGCGTACCGCCGGAGCCCCCCGCAGCGGTGCGTGCCTCATGGCGTTATCGGGATGCCATCCTCGTGACATGGACACCCGCCAACACCACGGATACCCATGCATACAGGGTGTACCGCAGCGATACAAACGATTCCGCGCTTGCCATGCCCCTCACAGATGCATGGCAACAGGAATTAACGTACACGGACGATTTTCAAGGTGTCAACAAGGACGGCGGAACAGGGGGGTGTGGCTGTGTGAGGACTGCCTACCATTATTGGGTGCGCGCCCGCGACATGGATACGGGATGCGAAAGCGGTCTGAGTGCGTCGTCAGCGCGCGGCATATTGAGGCCCTGGTGGCTTCCTTCCTTATCTTGTACCGGCGCGCCATGAAATGCCGTACCGCGCAAATGTGTTATCATAATATATAGATCGTAGTATTTGGTTGAGACTACAACCGCAGGCAATAAACTATAATCAGCTATTGTGGGGTATGCCGCCGGGCGGCGCAGCCCCTGTACGACAAGCCTGTTGAAAGCACCTGTTATGATACGTTATCTATTAGTTTTGTTGAGCGCGGCGGCGCTGTTGGTCGGTTGCGCATCAACTGACACCCGTGACCGCGCCTTTTCTGATGACTGGGCCACGCACAACCGCAGGCGACCGCCTCAGAACCGTCGTGCCGTTGAGGAACCCAAGGCTGAAACGGAAGAACAGATTGGTCCGGTTAGAATAAGACGCGATGAAAGAGGGCGCCCGCAGGTAGGCATCGGGGGCGATAACGGTGTTGGCGCAGATGTTGACTACCGGGGCGGGCCTTCCGGGCGCCTGCGTTACCGCCGCCAGTGGGACTTTGTTCGGCCCGAGCGCCGATAGGGGAGGCCGTGCCGCACAGGAACGCGCCTGCACGTACAGAACGCGACCGATGAAAACTATGCCACGGGGCGATTTTGTGTCTGATACCAATTTGGAATACGCTGTCATAACGTTGGCGCTGTCCATGATTCGAGGCATGGGCAATGCGCGACTCAATCAAACCCTTGCGCTTGTACAGCGCTGCCGTTGGGATTTGTCACAACTGCGTGATGTATCTGCTCCCGCATTTATCCGACAGGTACAGGAACAAGACCCGACGATTGCCAGCCTGTTGACCCGCTGCGACACCGCGTATTTTGAGACGGCGGGGGCTTTGATTCAACGGGCACAAGAAAACGGCATTCGCCCCGTAACCATACGGGAATCCGGCTATCCCGCATCCATCCGCACCTGTCTGGGCAATTTGGCGCCGCCCCTACTCTTTGTTCTGGGGAATGCGGCCCTGTTGCATGACACCGCAGGTGCTGTCGCGGGAACACGCGCCCCTTCTGCAAGAGGCGAAAAAGCGGCGCGTACCGCTGCGGAGGCAATCGTGGAACACACGATGTCGCTGGTAAGCGGCGGCGCAACCGGGGTGGACCATGCCGCGCATGATGCCGCCATTGCAGCAGGCAAAAATACGGTGCTCATCCTGCCACAAGGCTTGTTGACCTGGACCCCGCCGGCATCGTGGCGCGACGCATTGAACGAAGGACGCTTGGCGGCCATCAGCGCCTGCATGCCCGATGCACCCTGGCAAACCCACGCCGCGGTCGCCCGCAACGCGCTCATCAGCGCACAGGCACAGACGGTATGTATCGTCGAGCCGAAAAAACAGGGGGGGAGTTTATTGACGATGCGCCATGCGATACATCAGCGCAAACCCACCTTTGTAACCCCGCTCCATGCAGCGCCGCCCGGATTGCGCCCGTATGTACACCCCATAGGCGATCTTGACAAGACGCTTGCCTCGCTTGACCTGAAGCAATTGTTACACACAGGCAACATGCAGGACGGCCAAGCTGAATTACCCTGATGAACAAAACAACGGGACATTGCACGGCGACGCAAAACGATTCAGGTCGTTTGAATCTCCTCCGGGGTATCCGTATCCGAAACGCATGATTCCTCGCCGTCCGCAGTGTCGTCGTCATCTGCTTGGAGTGCCGGGAGCGGCTTGCGCCAGATCGTTCGGCCCAGCACAAGAAACAGAAGGGCACTGCCAACAAACATGCCCAATCCGACCATCTGCGATACGGTAAGATCCCCCAGCGGCCGTCCGCTTTCACCCCGGAAGGCCTCGGTGACAAAGCGCAGCGCACCATACATTAACAGATACGACAAGGCAACAACGCCGGTGCGCTTGTGTCGCTTATAGATAATAAGCAGCAGGACAAACATTACCATCAACCCGAACGTCTCGTACAGTTGGGTCGGATGGACCGGCAGCGAGTGAGTCTCGCTTGCCGAGATCAATCCCTCGCGAATCTGTGCGCGGTACGGCCCGTGCGTTGACCTGGGATAGGACACGCCCCACGGGAAATGACCCCTCATAAGCGCCCCCCAGCAACAGCCGTTCAAGAAACAGCCGATCCTTCCGAGGGCGTGAGCCAAGGCCATAAAAGGCGCTACCATATCCGCAACCGGCACAACAGGCGCCTTCACATACTTGAGGTATGCAATGCCGCCCAAAATGCCGCCGATAAGCCCGCCAAAAAAGACCAGTCCGCCTGAGATAAGAAACTGTAGATACCGCCAGTGGGACGCATCGCCATATTGGAGCACCCAATACAGTTTGGCGCCCGCCATGCCCGCAAAAAAAATCCAAATGCCGCCGGCCGGAGAAACCGGATAGGGGTTGGCGCGGCGATTGTTCAGCCAGTTCGGCCCCAGCGTCCCCACCAAAAATGCCAAGGTCATCATTACCGTATAGGCATGAAACCGGATGTCGCCCAATTCCAGCAAGGTTGGATACATGGCTTGTTCTTGTCCCTATTGTATTCTGCGCCCGAATCATGGCTGCCCCGGGCGCATCAATGGCTTGATTAAGGTTGGCAAGTCATTTTGCCTGTGAAACACTGCTGCGGTGTCAACCCGATGTGTTGTGCGTGAAAGTTTACCATAGATTGCCGCGCAGCCGATAACCGTCATGCAACCGCAATGCGGCCGTCGCGTCGTGTCGTGTCATGGCGCCGCGGTTTGATGCAGCCGCTCCCTTCATGATAGATTGCCCGTATTGTTTGTCGTATTTTCCTGTTTGACCGTTTGCCGCAAATACAGACGGTCAATACTTTCATCGCTGGCAAGGAGAGTTCTCATGTCTGACAACACAGATAATAATGGCGGTGTAGTGCGACCGCCGTGGTGGCGGACCATTGGTCCGGCGTTAATTACGGCCTGCGTGGTGTTTGGCCCGGGCAGTTTGGTTATCAGCGCCAACGTGGGCGCCACCTACGGATATCAACTGTTGTGGCTGCTGGCGTTGGCCGGCGTGTTAATGGGCACCTACATGACCATGTCGGCACGGTCGGGCGTCGTGAATGGCGCCTCCCATTTTACCGTGCTTGCCCAGGAAGTGGGACGTCCCTTTGCCGCGTTGCTGGGCATCGTGTTGTGTCTCACCTGCGGCGCATTTCAGTTCTCCAACAATCTCGCCGTTGCGCTGGCGGTGGGCGCACTTGCGCCGGAGGACTACACGCTGCCCTTCCAGATTGTTGCCATGGCCCTGTTAAACCTGGTAATGATGACCTTCCTGTTTCGCGCACAACACATATTCAAAAACATCGAACGCATCATGAAGGTAATGGTGGGCGTCGTGCTCGTATCCTTTCTGGTCAATCTGTTCGTGGCCAATCCCGACTGGCTGGGCATGTTGAAGGGCTTGGTTCCGAGCATACCCGAAGGATTCGCGCTGGGCATTCCCCGCATCGTGCAGGGCACCATCACGGACCCCATGGTGTTGATTGCCTCGTTGGTGGGAACCACCTTTTCGATGGCCGGCGCTTTCTTTCAAGGCAACCTGGTATGTGAAAAAGGGTGGGGGAAAGACGACTATGACCGCGGCATTGGCGATTCCATTGCAGGCGTATGTGTACTGACCTTTGTCAGCGCCATGATTATGGCCACGGCGGGCACGGTTATTCTGGGACAGCCTGCGGACAATATCGCCACCCTCGCCATGACCCTGCGGCCGCTCTTGGGCGCCACGGCGTTTTACGTATTCTGCATCGGCCTTATTCCGGTGGCATTGAACCCCTTCCTCATCAACACCATGATCGGCGGCACTGCGCTGGCCGACGGTCTCGGACTGCCCGGCAAGTTCAGCGACTTCTGGCCCCGTATCTTTACCGTCGGCCTGCTGGCAACGGGATTTACCATGGCCACCATCGGACTGCTGTTCCGAATCCCGCCGGTCAACCTCATGATCTTTGGGCAGGCCATGACAGTTATCGGCAACCCGCTTATGGCGGGCACACTGTTGTGGCTCGCCAACCGCAAAAGCACCATGGGCGAACGCCGAAACCGCATCACCAGCAACATCCTCGGCACGGTGGGATTCATTGTGGTGCTTCTGCTCACCGCGCGCATGCTCTGGTTCCTCTATCTGCGCATCAGCATTTTGCTCGGCGCGACAGGATAGCCGCAGGCCGTAACTTCGCTAAAGATGTACTTGCCGAGTAACAAGGCAGAAGCGCCACTCAGAACCGTCGGCTGCTACGACGCCACAAGTATATGTGGTCCCTGTAATAAACATCCTCGTCCGTGAGTGTAAATGTGATGTCCGTTTGCATTTGTTCAGGCGTAAGAAGGCGCTTATACTTAGTCAGATATGTCCTTGGAGGCCAGTCATCCGGCAGGAAGTCATTCGGCTCGCAAGCGTATAATCTTGATACGGTATTCGTACGGATTTGCTCTCTTGTGAACAACAGTTCCAACCGGTCGTCATCACAAACAGGAAACCTTTTTGTCACTAGGTAAATCAGGACTTCCGTATCAAATCCGCCCGTACCAGTGAGTGCCAGCGGGTAGATGGGTTGTTCGCTGGGAAATGTAAGCACCAACGGCGCTGCCAGTCCCGCATGAAAGGCATCGTCGGACGCTATATCCATGTCTGAAGCGAGGCGTGCCACCACAAAGCACCAGCCCGTCTTAACGTAGGCATCAAAAGCATGGACATCGTGCTCTTCAAAATGGAAGCCATTCTCAGTCAGCCACGTGATCAGAGTCTTTGAGTCATCCGACTGGATGACTTTAACGTCAAACACGCCAACACGTTCCTCACGGAGTATATCAACGCCTGCCATATCAATCCCTAACGTGCCGGATCGAACAGTTGGATAAACACCAATAATGACGAAAACAAGAATAAAAAAGGAGTAGACAGGCAACCGTTTTATAACAGCGGGTGTCTTGGTATGTTTCCACGGAATCCCGGGAAAACAAGTCGGAAAAACAGCATAAACAAACCAGAGAATCAGGCTGAATACAAAAAAACATGGGGCGGCGAAAATCAAAAACCAGAAAACAATCTCTCGAATATAAGTTACCCGCGGCCGTGTGCGCGAGGCCAATTCATTGAAAAGCCACGTTGCCTCATGCGCTGGCATACTTGCCAGTGCAGGCTCTTCCGGTACCGGCACCACCCAACCCAATGACATATCCGCTTCAGGTTGCTGCACCTGATACTGGCTTTGAAGCAATAGCGTCTGCGTAGCATCAAAATATAGAATCAACGCCCGCTGAAACGGCGTCTCCGGAACCTCTGTGTCCGGCACATAGAACTTGCCATTTGCTTGAGCCAAACCGCACATACTGATGAATATAAGGGTCCACGCTGCTGCAAGTCGCATATCATCACCTCCCTTTTGTTGAGTACAAG
>SKQZ01000249.1 GCA_007118765.1 Candidatus Hydrogenedentota bacterium | reverse complement strand
TGCGCAGGCCGCCGGCTGACAGCGTGTTAGTACACGTCGAAGTCGGCGGGCAAGCAAAGTGCCTGATATGGTGTAAGATTCGCAGGCGCAACAGAAATCTTGTGAAATATGCGGGTTAGCGTCCTCAACGGAAAAAGCGGTTGCATTTCAGTGGCGTTTATGTCATTATATTGTGGTAAAATGCAGTATGTACGCCTTCTGCATACAATATATTGTTTACTTGGTGTTGTTTTGATAAAATAACGTAAAGGTTTGTCGGATGTTATTCGGGAAGAAAAAAGGGGCAGCGGGTTCGCGTCGTACCGCCTCACAGCAAGCGGATAAGGAAACGCCAACCAGTAACGCCGCCAACGCCAGTGAACCCGCACCGCAACCGGAGGAAGACAACGTGGCTTCTGCCCAAGATGATATTTCGCAGGTAGCAGGCGACCCCATTCAACAACTGTTCACCACGCTGGGCAAGTTCCACCGGCATTTGAACAAAGCACAACATGCGCCGGACGGAGAAGGCTGGTGTGACGCGTGCATGCATGAGCTGATGACAGGGCTCGAAATCTCCATTGCCTGTAACTGGACACCCGTGAAAGATGCGCTGATTGATGCTGCGCGCATTTTGCACAGCTATGAGCAAGCGGGAAAAGCAGGGCTGTGCGTTCCCTTTCTGCGCGACAGTTATGAACTCTTGTCGCTTATGGTGGGCGACCTGATTGTGGACACGGTGCGTACCGGGGTAAAGCAGAAATGGCGTGAGCATTACATGCGTGCCGTGGAAGAGCTTGAGTCGCTCCAAATACCGTTGGTGGAAGATGATGAGCGTGAGGTCAACGTTACGCATCAAGACACGGCCACCGATGTGGACAGCATCATTGATGAAGTCAAGAAATCCGAGCCCCCTGAAAAGGCGGCCGCCACGTCTAAGGCAACGCCGCCAGAAACGGCGGATACGGCAGCGGCTGAAGAGACCGATGCCACCGCTTCAATAGAATCCGCCGGCGACATGGAAACACAGGAAGAGGTGGAATCTGAAGCACCCGCCGTAAGTACGGACGCCCGGGATGACACCAAGAGCGACGATGTGCCGCCCCTGTCGGATGACATTACAGCAGAGCGGGACGCAGCAGACGAAACCGGCGCCGGAGAAGACGACGCTTCGACACAAGCAAGCACTGAAGAGGAAACGCCTTTCGAGGAGCCCTCCTTGTCCGATACGGCTGATGTGCCTTTCCCGCCGACGGATGCTGAAACAGACACGCCGCCGCAAGACACATCCGCAACGGAAGCAACCGGCGATACGCCTTTCCCGCCGGTACATGCGGAAGAGGAAACGCCTTTTCAAGATTCTCTTGATTCGGACGGCGCAGCATTGGAAGAAGAGGTGGCGCGCGATTTGGCGGCAGCTTTTTCCGACGACAAAAGGGAGCCGGAAAGCCCTGAAACAACCACAACGGACGATACGGCGTCATCAGACGCGGACGCGGTATCCGACGAAACGATAGAAGATGGCAGTGTCGGCGACACAGACACGTCCGAAGCGGCGACACAACAGGAACCAGAAGACGAAGCCCCTGCACCTGCATCAGACGACACAGCGTCACCTGATTCGGAGACCGCCGACACGCCGACAGAAAAAGAACTATTTGACAGCCATGATGCGTCATCGGATGATGCGACACCGGAGGAAGAAATCAGCACCGATGCCGAACACGACGCCACTCCGGCGCCGCCGGAGGAGACACCGGCGACATCATCAACGGAAAGTGTTGAAGACACGTCGCCCGAGGCGCTACTGCAACGAGTGCAAGCGGCCATCAGCACAGGCGACACCGGCAACACCAAGGCAATGGCGCTTGAACTGGCCGTGGCAATGGCGCGTCTGGAATATGAGCAGGCGCGCGAGAATCTGGCAAAGACGGAACAGCTGTTGCTGGAAAACGGCAATACCATTAAACAGGCCAAAACAAATGTTGAAAAGGCTGAACACGAACTCCTCCAGGCGGAAGAACTGTTGGCCGCCCGTGAAGGTGAACGCAACGCCTGCCGCGAACAGGTCGGCACAATAGATGATGAACTGGACACGCTAAAAACGGAACTTGCGGATATTGACGCGCAAATTGAAGCGTTGCAACAAAAGCGCCGGGAACAGGTAAACCGGATTGAAAATAAACAGGCGGAGCATGCGGAAGCCATTGACAGCGAAAGCCGCACGCAAACGGAACTGGAATCACTGACCCAGGAAATGGAAAGCATACACGAACGCCTGGGAGAAGCGCAGGAAGAAGTGAAACAGCACAATGCGAAGCGACGTGCCATTGAAACGGATATTATTCGGGCACGGGAAGCAGTGGAGGCGCGACGATTGTCCCTGGCGGCGATTGAGCATACAAGACAACCCGAGGAAACGGCGCCCCGAACGGAAGAAGATACTGACTCATTACTTTGACGCCGGATGTGGCGTGACCAGCAGAAGGAGGTCTGTGGCGTGGCCAAAAAAGGTGAACTGATTGCTGCGGTGGATTTCGGCACGCGCGTAGTACGGGTGGTTATTACCCGACGAACGCCTGACGGACAGACCCGCATTTTGGGCTATGGCGCTGCGCCAACCCGCGGATGCATTCATTTCGGCGCCGTACAAGACCTCAATGCCGCCATACAGGCATTTCGCAAGGCGTACCAAGCGGCAACAAAAATGGCCGGCACCTCTATCTACTCGGTCTATTGCGGCATTCAAGGCCCCAATGTCGAATCCTGCGTTTCCGAGGGCAAGGCCACGGTGGAAAACAAGAAGATCAAGGCCGAACATCTCGAAATGGCCCGGGAAAATGCCACCACCGCCGCCACCGACATGGACGTGCGTCCCCTCTCTTCCATCATGTCGGAGGAATGGACCGTAGACGGCGTGCGCGTGGCCGATCCCATCGGCATGCACGGCTCCTTGCTGAAGGGCCGTTTCTTCTTTACCCAGCTGCCCAAATTTGTGGAGAACAATCTGTGCGCGTGTCTTGAATCTCAAGGGCTTGCCATTGAAGAGTTTGTTTTTATGCCCCTGGCCGCTGCGTCCGGTTGCCTCACCTGCGAAGACATCCAGCTGGGCGCGGCAGTGGTGGACCTCGGCGCCGCCGCCGTCGGCATCGCGGTATATGCCAACAACGGCATTTCCGCCGCCACCGCCAATAAATGGGGAAGCGGCTTTATCAGTAATGATGTTGCCGCCGGGTTGAAAGTGACATTCGAAGAAGCAACGGAGCTCGTGCTTGAATACGGCATTAACCAGCGACGCATCCAAGCGCTGACGCAGCAACAGCACGGACGCGAGGAAAACGCCAAGGAAGGCGCCGCCGTCCCCAAGTCGCCTGAAATAAAACTCACGCGCACCGTTACCGGTGCGCCATCCACCGTGCCACGCAGCGAACTGGACGATATTGTGTTTGAGCGAAGCGCGGAAATCGCCGACCGGGTGTGTGGCTTCCTGAAGAAAAACCATTTTCTGGACCGACTCGCACGGGGCATCGTGTTAACCGGCGGCGGCGCGGCAATTCATAACCAGGACGCTTTGTTTGCCGTAAAATCCGACCTGCCGGTACGTGTTGGCGTACCCGTGGGATTTGATGATTTGCCCGAGTCTCTTGATTTGCCTGACTGGGCGCCGGTCATGGGCATTGTCAAATACGCGCTGGCCCACCGCAACGCCATAGAAACCGGCCGTTTGCTGGGACACAACACGAATGGCAACTCCTTGTTCGCTTACCTGACCCGGCTGTGCGGCAAATATTTTATTGAGTAGACGCCATCATCTATCATGGACGTCACATGATACCAAACAGGATGTAATTGCTTATGTTCGCCTTTCTTAGGGGCGCCGTGGCCGCCATACAGATTAACCGCATAGCACTCGACGTAAACGGCGTCGGTTTCGATGTGCATGTGCCGGATTCGGTGCAACGGAAACTGGTGAGAAATCAAGAGGTACTGTTGTTCACCTATTGCCATATCCGGGAGGACGCCTTCCAGATATACGGCTTTTTGGCGGAGGAAGAAAAAGCGCTGTTCATGGAATGCCTTGATATCAACGGCGTCGGCCCCAAAGCCGCATTGGGCATCCTCTCCACATTAAGCGTGTCCTCCTTTGCCCAAGCCATTCAGGAACACGATGTGGCCGCCGTAACCCGCACGCCGGGCATTGGCAAGAAACTGGCTCAACGCATCATTCTTGAAATGAAGAGTCGCATGGGGCAGGACCCGGAATTGAATGCATTGCTTGGCGCGCCGGACACGGCTTCGGCGCCGGTGGAAGGCGATGATGTTTATGAAGCCCTGATCAGTCTCGGATGTACCCCGTCGGAAGCAAAGAAAGCCGCCTCTTATGCGCGGGAAACACTGGGTGAAGACGCAACGGACGAGGAATTGACGCGCACGGCGCTGCGCTCCCTTGCAAAGGCAAGCCATGGCAAGCGATGAGTTGATTACACCAAAGCATTTGCCGGAAGAGGCGGTATTTGATGACCAGATTCGTCCGCAACGGATGGATGACTTCCCCGGCCAAGAACCCATTAAAGAGAAGCTGAGCATTGCGGTGCAGGCGGCAAAACAGCGCCAGGAGCCGCTCGATCATTTACTGCTCAGCGGCCCTCCGGGATTGGGCAAAACCACGTTGGCCCGGATTATTGCCAATGAGATGGGGGTGGACATCAAACAAAGCGCCGGTCCCGTTATTGAGCGTCAGGCCGATCTCAGCGCGATTTTAACAAGTCTTGAGTCTTTTGATGTGCTGTTTATTGACGAGATTCACCGGCTCAATCATGCCGTTGAAGAAACGTTGTACGCGGCCATGGAAGACTTTGAAGTGGATATCATGCTTGGCAAAGGGCCTACGGCCCGTTCCATGAAAATTGCCTTGCAGCCCTTTACACTCATCGGCGCCACCACACGGGCCGGTCTGTTGACGCCGCCGTTGCGGGCGCGCTTCGGCGACACATGCCGCTTCGATTTGTATACGCCCGAAGAATTGGAGTGTATCATCAACCGATCCGCACGCATCCTTGACGTGCCCATTCAACCCGACGGCGCGCTGGAGATAGCGGCCCGGTCACGCGGCACCGCCCGCATTGCCAACCGGTTGCTGCGGCGGGTGCGCGATTATGCCCAGGTGAAGGGAGACGGCGTTATCACGCATGAAGTGGCCGATGCCGCGCTGCAACTGCTGCGCATTGACCATCTCGGTCTGGATGATATGGACCGCATGATTCTTGACGTGCTGATTAACAAGTTTGGCGGCGGCCCGGTCGGCGCGGCCAGCCTGGCGGTCGCCGTGGGCGAAGAGCAACAGACCCTGGAAGAAGTGCATGAGCCTTATCTAATTCAGATTGGTTTCATAAAACGCACCCCCCAGGGACGGGTCGCCACCCAACACGCATTCCGTCATCTTGGCAAGATCCCCCCTGACAAAAACGGCCACGAACAATTGTTTTGAAGAGAAAAAGGCGCAACGCCTGTGTATGACGCTGCGCCTTTGTTGAATTAATAATGTTCTCTTGTAACCAATGCGCTTGGCAACATCCGCTTTTCCGACAACTTACATCTCCGGCGGGTCAGGCGGCGGCATTTCCTCCATGGGAGGCACATCCGCAGGCGGTTGTGCATCCGGTGCGGGCGCATCGCCCATTGGCGGTGTGCCAACAGGAGGCGGCGGAGGCGGTGCATCATCCAGCGGCGGCGCCTCCGCAGGCGGTGCAGGACTATCATCCATGGGCGCGGGCGGCGCCTCCGCAGGCGGTGGGGCTTCCACCGGGGGCAATTGCGGTTGCGCAGGCTCGGGAGCGCAATCATTGGTGCACGCCGTATGGGTTATTGCGCCAAAGCACATAAACCCAATGGCAAACAGTCCTACCAGTAACGTTTTCGGTCTCATGGCTAACTCCTTTCTTCTGTTGCCACAGGACACGGCATTATCGCCCGTGCCCGGTGTATCTGCTGCTTCTTCTCTTTGAGGCGTCTGAGACCCGACCCTATCGTCTCAATATCCGGACACAATCATTGTGCCACGGATTCTTCGGATAGCGTTACTCTACTGTATCTGTTGCTGCTGCATTTGTTGTTGCTGCTGCATCTGTTGCTGCATCTGCTGCTGCAATTGTTCGCGTTGCTCCGGCGTCAACTGTTCCATTTGTTCCTGTTGGCGTTGTTGATGCTCTTCCTGCATGCGCTGCTGCAATGCCATCATGGCCTGCTGCATGTCCATGTCGGACATGGCAAGCTCATTTTGTTCCAGCACATCCACAATGCCATGTACCAGCACTTCCGAATCGACATCAATGCCCCCCTGCAAAATGGAGCCGCCAACCTGCACGCCAATGGCATAGCTGATTTCGTCTTTTTCCGTTTCAATAACCGCTTCACTGGCGTTTGTCTCCGCTGCATCACCTTCCTCATCGGCAAATGCGACAAAACCAATACCAGCCATTACGACACAGCATACGGCTACGGGTGCCAATAATGCGCAAAATGTTCTCATCAGATTCTCCTCTTTTTCGTTGTGTTATTTGGCATGATCACATGATCGCGCCTTTCCCTAGGCCGAGTTCGGTCAGAGGCCAAAGTTAGTGTAACGTTGTCACACTGCTTTACGTTGACTTGCAGAGTTCCCTGTATCGTTCCGCGATTTTTATTTGCGGTGTGATGCTTGCCGCGCTGCTGCGAATCACGCAATTTTTACGAACAGACACGCAATTCGTGTTAAAATGCTGTCCAAAATGGGTGGGCGTATAACGTTAGCGTAGTCAACAGATCATGATGATATCGCACCTCCACATTTTGTTATGAATAGAGGGTGCCGGCGCTTGCCGTTCTTTTGGCAGTGTAGCGACAGGTGCAGGTAGTTGGTGCGTTGCGGCGGCGTACCGCCTTCAGGAAAGACACACATGATAGAAGCGAAGGGTTTGACAAAGTATTTTGGGTCCATTGTGGCACTTGAGGACGCCTCGTTCCATGTGGGCGCGGGCGAAATCGTTGGATTCCTCGGGCCCAATGGCGCCGGGAAAAGTACGGCCATGCGCATCCTTACCGGCTTCTTCCCCGCCAGCCGGGGCGAAGCCTTCATTGACGGCCATGAAGTGCATGAACATCCGCTGGAAGCAAAACGGCGCATTGGCTATCTGCCTGAGAATGTGCCGCTCTATGATGAAATGACCGTGCGCGGATTTCTGTCCTATGTGGCGCGCGTCAAGAAGGTGCCCCGTGCGCAACGTTCCGATGAAGCGGCGCGGGTGATGGAACGCTGCGGTTTGGGCAACATGGGCGAACGCATGCTCCGGCAGTTGTCCAAAGGCTATCGGCAGCGCGTTGGCATTGCGCAGGCGCTGGTGGGCAGTCCTCCGGTATTGATACTTGACGAGCCCACGGTGGGGCTCGACCCCAGCCAGATAGTGGATATCCGGCGCATGATCAAAGACTTGGGCGGCGATCATACGGTGTTGTTAAGCACCCATATATTGCCGGAGGTCAGCATGGTATGCGACCGGGTGATCATCATCAGTCGCGGACGCATTGTGGTGCAAGACACCATGGAACAATTGACGGCGGCCGGTGGCAAAACCCTTGAACAGGCCTTCATGGACGCCGTGGCGTCCGACTTGGCAGCAGAAAAGGAGGCTGTCTGATGGGCAACATCATGGCGGTGTGCCGCCGCGAGTTTTCGAGTTATTTCCTGACGCCCATCGGTTATGTGGTGGTGGGCATGTTCGCCGCCATATCGGGCATTGCGTTTACGGTGTCGTTGTTTACCTATGCGCGAATGTCCGTGGAACCCACAGCGTATGGTTTTCCCTCGACCCCGGACTTTACGGAAACGCTGCTGAGTCCCTATCTGGTGTTTTGCGGCATGTTGATTATGTTTTTGACGCCACTCATCACCATGCGGCTGGTCGCCGAGGAGAAGCACCGCGGCACCATGGAATTGCTGTTCACATGGCCCCTGCGCGACCGCGACATTATCTTCGGCAAGTATTTCGCTGCCCTGGGCATGCTGTTTGTCATGATGTTGGTAATCGCGGTACATCTGGTATTGATTGCCCGGATAACAACACTTGAACCGGCGGTACTGGTGTTCGGTTTGTTGACCGTGGCGTTAATGGGTTCCGCATTCATCAGTCTGGGACTTTTTATTTCTTCGGTAACGCGCAACCAGATTACGTCCGGCACCATCACATTCGGCATCAGCCTGTTGCTTTATGTGGCGGGCAATCTGGGTGAACAGTTGCCCACGGCCAATCCCACGCCGGAGGGGTGGCCGGAAATGTTGCGCTCCGTGGTGGGCTGGATTTACGCGTTGGTTCGCGGTATTACAGTGGAGCTGGCCGTGGATGCCCACGCCAGCGAAATGGCGCTGGGTATTGTACAGCCCCGCGACATTGCCTATTACCTGCTGTTCACCGCGTTCTTCCTCTTCCTTACCTTCCGCGCTTTCGAAAGTAGAAACTGGAGGGCATGATGACGCTGCAACGAATGAAACGCATTGCGGGCGTAGCTGCCTTGGTGGCATTGGCCCTTGCATTAAACTTGCTTGTATGGACTCAGGTCTTTTTCTCGGTGGCCGTGCTTGCGCCGCTGGCCTTGTCGGCGGCGGCGGGCATCGCGTGGCTTGTGATGACACTGCTCATGCTGGCGGAACACAGCGCGTTGGAGGAGCGTACGCTCGGCGGGCTAAATGCCGTGTTTTCCACCACCGTGTTTCTGGGCGTTTGCATTGTGCTGTATTT
>SKQZ01000015.1 GCA_007118765.1 Candidatus Hydrogenedentota bacterium | reverse complement strand
TTTGCTTGTCCGCCGACTTCGACGTGTACTAACACGCTGTCAGCCGGCGGCCTGCGCAAAACACCTGCTCTGGCGCAATCTTCACAGGCTCACGACGAAACCTGATGAAATATCCGGGCTAGATTCCTTTTCGATGGTTTCCTGCTATCGCCGCACTTGGGTTTTACTTCCAGGTAACACGGGGGTTCTCTTGCAGTATGTGGCTTGTTGCCATCTGCACTGATGAGTCCTCCATTGCGCCACTCGCCAGTTTCCTGTTCCTCTCGGCAAGCAACCCGTAAAAGGCCGCGCCCGGTCGCGCTGTGCCTCGGACGGTGCCGGAAGAACGTCGATAAAAAAAGTGTGGCACAAGCATTGTCTGAAAAGCAAATGCGACTATTTTAGTGACACTATAGGTGATTATCAAGGCGTTGGGCCGTTTGGGGATGTTGTGGTGTCTTGGGTCGCGGCGCTTGACGCTCGTATCGGTGGTGGTGTGTGTTGTCTGTAAAATAATGCCTGCAAATGCATGGCTTTTTTGACTTGTCCCCTGTTTCTAGCGTATCGTATCCGTTAACCCGGATATTTCACAGGGTTTCGTCGTGAGCCTGCGAAGGTTGCGTCAGATCAAGTGCTTTGCTTGAGATGGCGTAAGATGCGCAGGCGCAACAGGAAGCCGGTGAAATTTGCGGGTTAGTGCTGAACATGGCGGCCCTGTCTTTTACCGGTTTGCGCGGCGCGCCGTCGGGTTCGCCAATTGATGTTTTGTGATGGGGCAACCGCATGTGTCAGCATCTTTTTTTTTACCCTCCCGCTGCGAGCATTACGTTTTTATAAACGATGGAGATAGTTGTTATGCCGAAAGTACTTGTATTGGACGGATTAAGCGCCGAAGGGGTGGAGCTGTTCCGGCAATCGGGCATTGAAACCGATGTGAAGCCGCCGCAAAAACCGGACGAGCTCGCCGCCATCATAAATGACTACGACGGGCTGATTGTGCGCAGCGCCACCAAGGTGCCGGCGGAAACGCTGGAAGGCGCGACCCGCCTGAAAGTGATCGGGCGCGCCGGTGTGGGCACGGATAATATTGACAAGGCCGCCGCCACGAAACACGGCATTGTGGTCATGAATACGCCCGGCGGCAACACCATCTCGACCTGTGAACACGCGTTCGCCCTGATGCTGGCGTTGTGCCGCAATGTGCCGCAGGCACACGCATCCATGCAGGAGGGCCGCTGGGACCGCAAGAAGTTTATGGGCACGGAACTGTGCGGCAAGACACTGGGCATCGTGGGGGTCGGACGTATCGGCGGCGCGGTGGCGAAACGGGCGCGGTCCTTCGAGATGCGCGTGGTGGCGTATGACCCCATCATGAGCGCGCTGAAAGCGGAGAGCCTGGGCGTGGAACTGGTCACGCTGGACGAATTGTTTGCGCGGTCGGATTTCATCTCCATACATGCGCCGAAATCGGACAAGACCGCCAACATGATTGCCGCGGAACAGTTCAAGATGATGAAGCCGAACTGTCGCATTGTCAACACGGCGCGCGGCGGCATTGTAAACGAGCAGGATCTGGCGGAAGCGCTGCGCAACAAAACCATTGCGGGCGCCGCGCTGGACGTATACACCACCGAACCCTTTGAAGACAATCCGTTTATTGGCCTCGACAATATCATTATGACGCCGCACCTGGCCGCCTCCACCGACGAAGCGCAACTTACGGTGGCGGTGGATGTGGCGCAGCAGATGGTGGACTTTCTGACCACCGGCGCAATCGTGAATGCCGTGAACGTGCCCAGCCTAGACAGCGAAACCCGCGCTACATTGCAACCGCTGCTCTATCTCGCGGAGCGACTGGGACTCTTCCAGAGCCTGTTCACCCAAGGCCGCCCGAAGTCCATCGAAATTGAGTATCTGGGCGATCTGGGCGTATCCGACACCTATCCCGTTACTGCGGCGATTATCTGCGGATTCCTCACGCCCATGGTGGAAACCGTCAATATGGTCAGCGCCCCGTCGCAGTTGCAGGAGCGCGGCATCGAAGTAACCGAAAAACGGGGCGCCACCGCGTCCAGCTATGCCTTTGAAATCAATGTCACGGTGGTCACGGACAAGGAAAGCCGCAGCGTTCGCGGCACCTTGTTCAACCGAACCGACCCGCGCATTTGCACCATTGACGGCATGCGTGTGGACGCCAAGCCCGAAGGGTACATGCTGGTGTGCAAGAACGAAGACAAGCCGTTGATTATCGGGCGCATGTGTACCGCCATAGGCGAGGCCGGCGTCAATATCGCGAACCTCATGCTGGGACGCGATGGACGCGGCGGCCATGCCATGACCGTCCTGAATTTGGATGCCGAAGTCAGCGAAAAGGTGCTTGAGGAATGCCGACAAGTGCCTTTTGTTAACGAGGTGCGCCTTGTGGCCTTGCCGGAAGCCAACAGCACCGACTGAATCCGACGTCGTAACACGGCGCATGTCAACAACACGATACGCGGCCCGACGCCGGGGTAAGGCGCACAGCCGGATTGCGGCTTGATACGGGCCTGACAACAACCAACGTAGAAGGAAAACACCCATGAGCAACTATAAACACATTACCGTCCCGGCGGGCGATAAAATTCAAGTGGATGAAACCGGCCACGTGACAACGCCGGATAATCCCATCATTTGTTTCATTGAGGGCGACGGCACGGGGCCGGACATCTGGCGCGCATCGAAGATGCTCTTTGATGCGGCGGTGAAGCATTGTTATGGCGGCAAACGCGCGGTTTCATGGATGGAGATTTTCGCAGGCGAAAAGGCCAACGGCATTTACGGCTCTTATCTGCCCGATGAAACGTTGGAAGCCATCCGCGAATACGAAGTGGCGATTAAAGGCCCCCTCACCACGCCGGTCGGCGGCGGGTTTCGCAGCCTCAACGTGTCGTTGCGGCAACAGCTGGACTTGTTTGCTTGTGTGCGGCCGGTGCGCCATTTCGAAGGCGTGCCCAGCCCCGTGCGCGAGCCGGATGCGGTGAACATGGTGATCTTCCGCGAGAACACCGAAGACGTGTACGCGGGCATGGAACTGGAAGCCGGCACGCCGGAAGTGGCCCGGCTCATCGCCTTTTGCGAACGCGAATTCGGCTGGAACATCCGCCATGATTCCGGCATCGGCATCAAACCGGTCAGCGAAACCGGCTCCAAACGCATTATCCGCGCCGCTATCAACTATGCCGTGCAACAGAACCGTTCCAGCGTCACCCTGGTGCACAAGGGCAACATCATGAAGTTTACCGAGGGCGCCTTCCGCAAGTGGGGCTATGAGCTGGTGCGCGAAGAGTTTTCGGATGTGGCCGTCGGCTGGGACGATTGCAACGGCGATCCGGGCGACAAAATCCTGGTGAAAGACACCATTGCCGACATCTTCTTGCAACAGATTCTGACCCGGCCGCGCGAGTTTGACGTGGTGGCCACCATGAACCTCAACGGCGATTACATGAGTGACGCGCTGGCCGCACAGGTGGGCGGCATCGGCATCGCGCCCGGCGCGAACATCAATTACGAAAACGGGACGGCCATCTTTGAGGCAACCCACGGCACCGCCCCGAAATATGCAAATCTGGACAAGGTCAACCCGTGCAGCGTGGTATTGTCCGGCGTCATGATGTTCGAGCATTTGGGCTGGAACGAAGTGGCGGAGGCCATTAACAACGCGCTCATGTGCACCTTCGGACAAAAGAAGGTCACCTACGACTTTGCCCGTCTGATGGAAGGCGCCACCGAACTCAAATGCAGCGAATTTGCCGCCGCGGTCATTGAAAATCTGTAGAATCAGCCCGTCCGCAATCGCCGCCGCCATGCACTGATTGAACGGCAACCTTTTATTGAATTTTGTGTGCCGTTATGGCAAAATGGGACATGGAAGAACGACATTGAGGTAGACAGAGGATACGATGCATGAACGAAAAGACACCCGACGGCCTGATACAACTTGATTTTGGCGACCCGGCCAATGAAGCGCGCTTGCAGCATCTCTTTCGGTACGCACAGGTGGGACGTTGCGTAAACGGCGTTACCCATGATATCAACAACCATCTTGGCGCCGCCATGGCATACGCCGAGCTGTCGTTGATGGATTCAGAGGTGGCCGAGGAGACTCAGGAACAGATTGAGAAAATCATCACCGCCATTGACAAATGCGGCAAATTGGTCAGCACACTTACGGGCATTGCCCGGCCGCTCGTGGACAATGCCAACATGATTGACGTGAACGGCGTCATTCGCGGGGTGCTGATGTTGCGCGATTACGCGTTTCGCGTGGCCAAGACCGAAGTGACCGCCGATTTGGCGGAGAACCTGCCCTCACCCGTGGCCGACAGTCCGAAATTGCAGTTGGCATTGCTATACATTATCTTTAACGTCGAAGAACACCTTGCGGAAAAAGGGACGCCCGGAAAAATCGCGATACGCAGCTTTCGCGATGGCGACAACATCCTAATTACGGTGAAGGACGATGGCGAACCCATTCCCGAAGCCATACAGCGCAGCATGTTCGAGCCGTATGTCACAAGCAAGGCCGAAGAAAGCGCCGGCATGGGTCTGTCTCTGGCGCGCAAGATGGTGACGGGGCAGCAGGGCGAGCTCCGGTATGATGCTCAAAACGGATTCGTGTTGCAGCTGCCCGTTGCAGCGGGATAAGCGGTCCCCTGCGCACCAGACCGGCGGCATAACAAGCGGACGGCTGACGCGTTATTCGCCTTTGAAATCGGGAGCGCGTCGCTCAAGAAACGCCGCCACCCCTTCCTGAAAATCAGCGGAGGCGAAGAGTTCCGCCTGCATCACCGCTTCGCGTTGCAACGATGCGGCAAGGTCTTTATCGCACAAGGCGTCGCGCATGGCACGCTTGGAACGGGCCAGAGACAGCGGCGCCTTTTGCGCCAATGCCGCGGCAAATTCCGCCACGCTTGCCTCAAAGGCATCCTGCGGATACACCTGATTCACAAGCCCCCATTCCTGGGCTTGGGCCGCGGATACCCGCATGCCGGTCATGGCCATTTCGAGGGCGCGGCCCAACCCCACAAGCCGGGGCAAATGAAATGTGCCGCCCCCATCGGGCAACAAGCCGATATTGATAAAAATCTCCGCGAAAAAGGCCTTGTCACTTGCAAGACGCATGTCGGCGGCCAGCGCAATGTCGCTGCCAATGCCCGCCGCCGCACCGTCCACCGCCGCTATCACGGGCAGCGGGCTGTCGGTCATGCTCATAATCAGCGGGTGATAGTGCGTTTCCAACTGCGCACGAACATCAAAGGTTTCGATTGCGTCGCCCGCCATGCTCTTGAGATCCGCCCCGGCACAAAATGCGCCGCCGCGACCGCCAAGAACAACCACCCGCGCCCCTTCTCCCGGGGCCGCCTCAATGGCCGCGCGCGCCAAGTCCGCACATTCGGCGGTTACCGCGTTGCGCACCTCCGGACGGTTAAACCATACCCATTTCACCGCGTCTCGTATCTCACTGACAACTACCGGTTCTGACATTTAAAAAAACTCCTTCAGCATCTTGGATTGTCCCACGGCGCCCATTGTAGTATGAACGGCGTCCCCATATCATTCTTTTCCCGCAAGGCGTTCAGTGTGGTTATCACATGTTAAGGCCATAGGTGGAAGCCTGTGGCCGTGTATGCCATAATACGCGTCTTGAGTGATGTGTAATCGGGCCTTGCGGCGCCGGATGCCGGTGGCAAACGCCCCTTTTTTCTTTGTAGGACGGACAAAACAAATACAACAGGAGGACAGTAACATGCCTGCAATAGTTGATCCGGAAAAATGCACAGGATGTGGCGATTGCGTAGAGGAATGCCCCACGGACGCCATCGAAATGAAAGACGAAAAAGCGGTGGTGAACGAAGAGGAATGCATTGACTGCGGCGCGTGCGTGGACGTGTGCCCCGCCGAAGCCATTTCAATGGACTAAGCTCCGCGCTGTCATCTGTGCAGCCTTACAACAGTGTGCGGCGGCGTCACCCCGGTTAACGGGCGCGACGTCGCCGTTTTTGTGTTTGGGCTAGCTCGGGTTTTTCACAAGATTTCTGTTGCGCCTGCGAATCTTACACCATATCAGGCACTTTGCTTGTCCGCCGACTTCGACGTGTAATAACACGCTGTCAGCCGGCGGCCTGCGCAAAACACCTGCTCTGGCGCAATCTTCACAGGCTCACGACGAAACCTGATGAAATATGCGGGCTAGACGTTTTTCCACAGGCGCAGATACGCCCGTGCCGTGCGCAAATCTTCAAGCGCCTCCCGCGCATCACAGGTGGGCGGACGTTCACCGCGCACGGCGGCAATAAAGTTTTCCGCCTGACGACGCATGGCATGCACCCAGGGCAGATGAGGCGACACCACCTCGGGGGTGACGTCTGCGCCGGTGTCGCGCAGGATTTCGACACGGCCCGGTCTGTTCACGGCCACGGGCGCGGGCAGTTCCAGTTTTACATAGCCGTGCTCAAACGCAACAAGCGCGGATTCCTGCCAGTCAATGGTGGTTTGATAGGGGCTCATTTCAATGGTCGCCGCCACGCCGCTGCTGCTGCGCACAGCAAGCAACACGCCGGAAGGATCGGCATAGGCCACTTCATACGGTTCGCCAAGCAGATGCCGCAGCAGATTCACCTGATGAATGTAGTAATTGACAAAGCTGGTGTATTCGGCGTGTCCGTCGGCATCCATGTCGGTGGGCGCCGGCTCCATTTCCAAGGGTTCCCGCGGATCGCCCGCATCCACGTAATCCCAGAACCCGCCTGCAATCCAATCGCCCGCGGGCATGAGCAGACGCACATAACGCAGGGCGCCAATCTCGCCGCTTTCACGGAACCGCTGAATGGCCTCGTGCGCGTACATGGTGGCGGGATCGCTTCGCTTATGATAGCCCACCATGACCCATGTGTCCGACGCTTCAATCGTCTTGAGCAATTGCTCCCCGGCTTCCAGCGAAGCTATCAGCGGCTTCTCAATAAAGATGGGCTTGCCGTGGGGCAGCAGTTCCGGAAGCAACACGGCGTGACGCTGGAAGGGTTGGGAACAAACCAGCGCGTCCGGCCGTGTTTCCGCAATCATTTTGTGTATGTCGTCGTACACGGCGGGCACGTCGTATTTCGCGGCCACCTTGGCGGCGGTGTCCCGGCGCAGTTCGGCAATGGCAACCACCTCACACTCCGGCAGGGCGGCGTAGTTGCGCAAGTGCGCACACTGGCCCATGCCGCCCACGCCCACAAACGCCACGCGCACCGGCTGTTGTTCTGTCATGGTATCTGCTTTCCTTTCTCGTTCAAATTGCCCGACCGTTACCGGGCATCAGCGACCGTCACTTCAAACACATAATGGCCCGATGTGATTTCACACACGACGCCATCGTGGGATACTACACCGGCAATGCCCGCTTCTTCAAGCGTGTTGCCGCGCGCGCGCACCGCCGCCGGATCATCGGCGGGCAGCCGCACCTGCGCCGTCACACCGGGCGGCGTCGTGACCTCCAGACGGAACAGGCCGTCTTCCAATCGCCATGCCGAGGTGATGGGCCCGCGTATGGAGTCATAGGTCATGCGCGCCCATGTTACGCCGCCGCCCGGCACGGGCGCGATACGCACGCGGCGAAAGCCCGGCGCCAAGGGGGCAATGCCGCCGACATGACGAAAAATCCACGCGCCCACCGCGCCAAAAGCGTAATGATTAAAGGAGTTCATGGTGGGATCGCCAAAGCCGTCTTCCGGCGTCCAGCCATTCCACCGTTCCCAGGTGGTGGTCGCGCCCAACGTGACCTGATACAGCCATGAAGGATAGGTGGTGTTCATGAGCAGCCGCCAGGCCACATCATTGCGCCCGGCCATGGTCAATGCAGGCAGCAGCCGGGGCGTACCGATAAAGCCCGTCGCCAAATGTCCGTCAAACCGCTCTATCTCCTCCACAAACCGCGCCGCCGCGGCCGCTTGCAGCCGGTCAGGAACCAAATCGAAGGCAAACGCCAGCGCATAGCCCGTCTGACTGCTGTCAAGAATGCGGCCGTCCTCATCAATAAACTGCTCGGCAAAGGCGGCGCGGATACTCTCGTGCAGTTGCGCATAGTGCGCCGCTTCTTCATCGCGTCCGATGAGGGCGGCCATATCAGCCATCAATTCCGCGAGATACGCGTAGTAAGCCGTGAAGATGACCTCCGGCTTCGCGCCGCCGCCCAGATTCAGCCAGTCGCCAAACCCGATGTTCCGCGTGGTATGGTTGTCGCTCTTGTCCGCAAGAAACGCCATGCCGCGCGCCATATTGTCAAAATGCCGTTCAATAACACGGGTGTCGCCGTAATACAGATGAAACAGCCAGGGACATATAATGGCGGCGTCGCCCCATGCCGTGGCGCCGCTTCCCAGCCCGATGTCCGGCGCCACATGCGCAAACCCGCCGTCTTCGGCCTGCGCATCCTGGATAAGGTCAACAAACCATTTGATAAAGAACGCGCCCACATCCGCCATATACAGCGCCGTGGGCATAAAGAATTGCGCGTCCCCCGTCCAACCGAGACGCTCGTCCCGTTGCGGACAGTCCGTGGGCACTTCAAGGTAGTTGCCTTTGAGCCCCCAGCGTATGTTGGATACCAGCTGATTAAGCAAAGGTTCAGAGCACTCGAAATCGGCGGTGATGGGCGCTTCGGAACGGATCACCACCCCCACCACCGCGTCCGGCGGCGGCGGCGCATCCACCCCGCGAATCTCCACATACCGGAACCCGTGAAAGGTAAACGCCGGGGCCAGCACGGTTGTGCCCGGTGCAGACAGATGAAAGATGTT
>SKQZ01000369.1 GCA_007118765.1 Candidatus Hydrogenedentota bacterium | reverse complement strand
TTAAAGCCCCACCACCGAATACACAATATCCGTGACGACGCCTTCGCTCTCAATGGCTTCCAGCACCGGATCGAGTTCGCTGGGGGCGCCCGCGAGGAAATACACCCAGCCCTTGGCGTCCTTCTCCACCAGTTCACAGGTTAGAAAAGCGTTCTCGCCGGCAACATCGCGCGGCGCGAGGCGTCGGGTCGTCCTGATAATGGCCGATTTGCGCAATTGCTGCGAGTCGTAGGGATACTCTTCAAGCCCCGTGACCTTGCTCAAACGGCGCACCTTGCGCACCATAATGTCCTTTTCCTCTTCGGTGCATTGAAAGGTCATGACCACGCTGCCATCCACACCGGCCCGACGTTCAAGGCCATGACCCACCACGGTATTAACGTTGATGCCCTCGTTGCTGAAAGCCGAGGCAATACTCGTCAAGGCGCCTGCACGGTCCATAACATGCGCCCGAAAGACCCAGCGTTGCGTTGGTGTATGCGGCATTGGCAATCTCCTTTCCCGTTGGTCACGCTCAACAGCAGCCCGGATAGCGTCGCGCCTCCACGGCCCCTGACAATGCGTTCATGGTTCCCATGGCAAGTGCCTCCATCTCAAGCGACCCCTCAAAAACCAACACCGGCGCCAACAGGCCGACACGACGCCGCAAACCATCGCACACCCGCTTGCTGCGCACCATGCCGCCGGTCAACACAATGGCGTCGGCCTCGCAACCAGCCGCCACAAACATGGCGCCGATATGTTTGGCGATTTGGTACAGCATGGCATCCATGATCACGCCTGCGTGTGCATCCCCCCCGGCTATCCTCTGTTCAATTTCGGGCAGCCGGTATTCGTTCAAATAGGATTGTATCCCGCCCTGGCGTGTCATTTGCCGGATAACCGCTTGCTTGGAGGCCCCCTCCGAAAAACACAGGTCCACCACGGCGCCCGTGGGCAGTTCGCCCGCCCGCTGCGGCGTGAACGGTCCGCCGCCAAGCAGCGCAATGGTATTGTCCGTTATGCGTCCCTGTTGCACGGCGGCAACCGTAATGCCGCCGCCCAAATGCGCCACCACCACAGAGGTTTGATCAAGCGGTCTGCCCACGCTCTGCGCCGCCTTGCGCGCGGCGGCGCGAACACTGAGGGCGTGCGCGGTGCTGCGGCGCACAATGCCGTTGAGTCCGGAAATTTCCGCTTCCGGCGAAAATTCATCCACCACAACCGGGTCCACCGTATACGCGGGGACGCCAAAGCTCCGCGCCAGTGCCGCTGCCACGGGGATGCCCAAATTGCTGGCATGTTCCCTTTCCGGATGTTCCAGAAGGGCGGCTACAAGCGCATCATCAACCACAATGCCTTCTGCGTTGCGTTCCGCAACCACGTAAACACCGCCCTGCAGTTTTCCCGGCGGGCGCGGCACAAACCCGCCGCGCGCGGCAATGGCGTCAATCGCACCGCAATCGGCGCGCTGCACTTCCTGCACAACCTGTTCATACAAGGCGTCTGCCTGTGCGCGACGTTCATCAGCAGTTGTCGGCGTCGAAGTAACAAAGGGCGCTTCTCGGTCGAATATGCAGCGCTCCCCCGCAAACACCGCCAGTTTCGTCGAAGTGGAACCGGGATTCACCACCAGCACACGATGCGTCGGCGCCGGTGCAGTAACGGAAGGCGACGGGGCGGTTTCGCAAAAACGTTGCGCATATATGGCGCCCAAGGCCAGTGAATTAAGCCGCGTTTCAAGTGCATCCGAGCGCGACAGCAAGACATAGGGCATGGGAAAGCCCATGATGATATTGGCCAGGGACGCCTCGCCATACTTGATCATGGCGCTGAGCATTTTATAGATGACATTGGCCGCGTCAATGCCCGGACACACCAGAACATCGGCCTGACCGCCCACCGCCTGTGCTGCGGGCGTATCCGGCAGGCCCTTCAGCGCCACCGCCGCCGGGTCGGTCGCCAAGTCGAACTGCAACGGCCCGTAAACGTCGGCATCCGGCCATCCCGCCGCCGCAAACGTCGCGCCCATCCGTGTGGAAGGCAACGAGGCCACCTGTTTTTCATTGGCCGATAGCAACGCCACCCGCGGACGGTCAACCCGCATTACGCTGCGGGCAACGTCCACCGCATTGCGTATGAGACCCGCCATGCGCCCATAATTGCACACGGTGGTCACGCCGGCGTCCGTGAGGATCATGGGCCGCCCGTCGCCTATGGACGCCGCATCAAAAATGGATACCAGGCTTGCGGTGTCGCGCGTTGCCAGCGGCAGCATGTGACGATGCAACACATGGGTGGGCGTACTGCCTTTGAGCACCATTTCCGCAACGCCCGACGCGATATGCTCCACCGTGGCCGCCGCCGCCGCCTCGTCGTTGTCGGCATTGACAATGTCCGCCTTGTCAATGGTAACGCCCACCGCCTCCACCGCAGCAGCGATCCGGTCGTAATGGCCAATCAGGATGATGCGGTCAATAATGCCGTGGTCGCGCGCCGATTCCAACAGCCGTAAATCCGGCACCCGCTCCCCGCCGGCCATCACCGCGGTCAACGGCCGCAACGTACCGGCGATTTCAACCAGATCCACAACCTTCGCAAGCCGACCCGCACCCAATGACACCTGCTCGTCAGCACTCTCACACATTGTCGCGGCTCCTTTGTTCGATCACCAATCCATAGCCGGGCGTGCGCAGCCGAAATAACGACCGCACGCCTACGCCTACTATAGCATATCCGCCGTATGGCGTCGGAGTTGTTTGAATCTTAGGAACGGCGATTGCCGTGTTTTGGTCCGGAATGGATCGGCGCCACTGTTGCCGCGCACAATGATTATCTGTGCATTTCTCTTGCGTTCCGACCCCTGAATCAGTAATGATATAGTCTGATGATTGTTGCGCCCGTGCTGCACATGCCAGCCTGTCGGGTGTTGGTCGGGAGCAAACCCCATTATGGAAAGAAGTGCCCATGCAAGAGTTTATTGAAAAAGCGGAAGTGCTCATTGAAGCGCTTCCTTATATTCGCCAGTTTTTCGGAAAAACCGTTGTCATCAAGTACGGCGGCGCGGCCATGCTGGATGCCGATCTGCGCGCCTGTACGGCGCAGGACATTGTGTTGATGCGTTATGTGGGCATGAATCCGATAGTCGTGCATGGGGGCGGCCCGGCCATCAACGCCATGCTCGAACGGTTGGCCATCAAGTCAAAATTCACCAGCCAGGGACTGCGCATCACCGACAGCGACACCATGGAAGTGGTGGAAATGATGCTGGCCGGCTCCGTAAACAAAGACATTGTGAATCTGCTGAACCATGCGGGCGGCGAAGCCGTGGGGCTGTGCGGCAAGGATGGCCGCCTCTTGTATGCACGGCAGGTGACGACGGATTCCGGGGAAGACGTGGGTCAGGTCGGCGAGATTACAAAAGTCAACACAAAAGTGCTCACAGCGTTATATGAAAACGGCATGATTCCCGTGGTCGCGCCCATCGCCACAGACGCGGACGGCAATTCGTGGAATGTGAATGCCGATACGGCGGCAGGCGATGTGGCGGCGGCGGTGGAGGCGGAAAAGCTGGTGTTTCTTACGGATACGCCGGGGTTGTTGCGAAATGTGGACGATCCCGAGTCGCTTATTCATCGCGTCCACTCGCGAAACGTGGAGAAGCTGAAACGTCAGGGCGTTATTGCGGGCGGCATGGCGCCGAAAATTGACGCCTGCTTGAAAGCGCTCGATTTTGGCGTGCGGCGCACC
The DNA here is from genome assembly GCA_007118765.1 of Candidatus Hydrogenedentota bacterium. GTDB lineage: Bacteria > Hydrogenedentota > Hydrogenedentia > Hydrogenedentales > CAITNO01 > SLFT01. The sequence continues at coordinate 5,120 of SKQZ01000369.1, read as the reverse complement.
CATATCATTGACGGGCGGGTGCCGCACAGCCTGTTGCTTGAGATATTCACGGACAAAGGGCTTGGTTCGCTGGTCAGCCATGACCTGCTTGACGGCATGGAAGGATAACATTACATGCAGACCGCATCCGATTATTTTCTGGTAGACATCATCTTCCAAGGCGGCATACTGATGTGGCCCATCATGATGTGTTCGGTGGTGGGACTTGCCATTACGGTGGAGCGTTTTTTCGCATTGCGCCGCGCCGATATTGACACACGCGAATTCATGGACATCATGCGCCAAGTGTTGCGACAAAACCGCATCCGCGAGGCCATTGAGATTTGCGATGAAACGGAAGCGCCGGTAGCGCGCATCATGAAAGCGGGGATCCTGAAGCACGACCGCAGCAAAGAAGATATCCGCGAGTCCATTGAAGACGCCGGCCGTTTTGAAATACCGCGCTTGGAGCGCTACCTCTCCGCCCTGGCCACATGCGCAAACATTGCGCCGCTGCTGGGGTTGCTGGGCACGGTGTCAGGCATGATCAAGGCCTTTGCACAAATCCAGAACCTGCGCGGGCAGGTGAATCCCAGCGACCTTGCCGAGGGCATCAGCAACGCGCTGGTCACCACCGCCGCAGGGTTGACCGTGGCCATACCGATGCTGGTGGTGTATAACTATTTTGTGACGCGGGTGGACAATATGGTGATTGAAATGGAGTTGAGCTCCTCCGAGCTTATTGAGCTGCTCACGCGCCATCACGGCGAACGCGAGATTTGACCCCATGAAGTTTCCACGGAACAATACGCGTAAAATTCGCGCCTCCGTAGAGCTGACGCCGCTGATAGACGTGGTGTTTCAGCTGCTCATCTTTTTTATGCTTTCCTCCACATTCATTGTGCAAACATCCGTTCCCATAGAACTGCCGGAAGCCGAGGGCGCCGGGCAACTGGAGCGCAAGGAGCTGACCATCACCCTGGTGTATGGCAGCGGCGGCCCGGAAGACGGCGGCGAGGTATACATTGACGATGTGCCCATCACAAACTGGACGCAACTGACGCGGCTGCTGGTGGATTTGCGCGAACGCGAGCCGGATGCGCTGGTACTTATCCGTCCGGATGCCCGTGTGCCCACGGAGCGCCTTGTTAAGGTACTGGGCTTTGCCAACAGCGTTGGCATCAAACACTACGGCATCGCCGCCACCGCGCCCGCGGAATTGGAATAACATGGCTGTCCCGGCGCAAGAGCATGTCGCGCCGCGGCGGCGAGCAGACGCGCTGGAAGAACGGCGTGCGCGGCGCAAAGCGGTAAAACACCGCGAAAAGCGCCGCTTTCAGGCGGCATTCGCTTTTGCCTTGGTGTTCCACCTGTCCATGATTACACTCTTCGAGATTGTCATCCCGTTCCCCCGGCATGATGCCGAATACTATCATGTGAGCATTGTGTCTGCGCCCGCCGCCATCCGGGATACGACAACAGAACGCAGTGGCGATGTATTGGCGCTGAGTGGCGGTCGCTTGTTTGAAGACGTGGTACCGCAGGTGGAACTGCCTGTAATTGAGTTCGCGGAATTGGACCGGTTGCGCGTCCGTTATGACGCTTCCGAACCACTGCCGGAGCTGGAAGGCTTTTTTGACCGTACCGGGCCCACAGACAGTTGGGCGCGCTTCGGCGGCGAACTGCATCGGTTGGGTCGCTCCCTTCGCGATTTGGCGTTGCCCGGCGAACGCGACCCGTCCGACGTGCGCCCGGACACACACCGGCAGGCGCTGGCCCATCGTCCCGCAGAAGGCTTTGAGGCCTATGTGGAATGGAACACCCCGCCCTATGACCGTGAGCTGTTGTTTGCGCCGCCTGTGCAAGCGTTGTGGGACATTCGCCCCGCCGATTTGCGACGCCCCTTGGAGATTGTCATCAAGGTGGCGCCGTCAGGGCGCGTGGTCAACGTATGGAGCCCGATGATAGACGATGACGGGCTTCTGGACGACGTGCAGATTACGGTGTTGCAATATCGTTTCGCGCCATTGACTGACTACGGGTTGGACGAGCAGACAAGTGTTGCCGGGGAGCAGTCCGGCGTATTGTTCATTCACGCGGCGGAGGACCGACCATGATACAGATCGGACTGACCACCGCCATGTTCATTTACGGCGCCGCCATTGTCGCCCTTGCCATTGTGTTGTATTTCGTCAGCGAGTTGCGCGCCACCCGCGTATATCGCGTATTGGAAAAACAGTTTCTGTGGCGCTGCACATTCTGCGGGTTCTTGTATTTGGATGAAAGCGCGGGCGTCCTTTCGCAGTGTCCGCGCTGCGAAAGTTTCAACACGGGAAAAGATGCGCAGGATAAGGCGGTAAGCGCCGCCAAACAACGCTTGCAACACGAGCCGTCGGAACCCCCCGATGCAGAGCAGGACAAGCCGCGACGCAATCCAGCGCGGCGGAAACGGCGCGGCGGCCGCCGCGGGCCCCGTCGCAAACGGTAGCCCCCACAAAAAACCGTTGCCGCCACAGCGTGCGTTGTTATCGCTGCTGTGACGGCAATCAATCTTTTCAGGGGTAATTCACAATACGCCCGGCGTTTTACACGCCGGTATGTACCGTAATTTCGCGGTTATTTATCTTCCACCGGGAACTTTTCGGGGGAGATGTAATCGCCGAACTCTTTCTGTGCGGCCAGCAGCCGTTCCCGCTGTCCGGAAAGCACTTGGAACAGGCTTTCGGGGGCATTGGCAACCGTCTCGCGATGGAATTTCTCGACGCGGTCCATCTTGGCCAGATTTTCCTTGACGCGAATGGTGAACTGTTCGACATAATCCTCTTTCGTGTATTCTTTGTCCAACACTTCCTTGAACAAACGCTTCAAGTCTTCAAAGCACGGGATTAGCCCGGTGGGCGTGCGGACGGCGCTCGCTTCGCCATGTACCCGCATGTCCATCCATTTCACCCACACATGCTTGTCGCGGATGCCGTTGACGAACTTGCCTTCTTTATCGCGCAGGAAGTAATTGACGCCAAACACCGACGGTTTCTTGTCCAACTTCTTGCCGAAGTCAATGTTGTTCTCCACATATTTGCCCAGCGGAATCGCCACAAAGTCCTGGATGCTCATGAGGTTGATTTCGGGTACGCCTTCCTTGCCGATGGTGGCGAAGGTGGTTTCCGTTTCCAGGCTCGCGCCATAGGCAACAATGCCATGGTCCCAATCAAACCCCTGCTGGCACGGTACATAGGCATGTGCATCGCGTCCGCCGTACATGATGCCCGCCAATTCCACGCCGTCGGGATTCTCCAGTTCGGGGTCACAGTTCGCGAGGGCGTGCAATGCCACCGCGTAGCGCGCGTTCTTGTGAGCAAGGGGAATCTCGTTGCCTTGGGCATCTTTTTTGCCTTTGTGCCATTCGCCCGAGAAGTTTTCGCCTTCGTCCGGCGTCTCAACGCCCATGCCCAGCCAATAGGGATTGCCGTCATTCACCAGTATGTTCGAGAAAATCACCTCGCCCGGTTTGTGCAGCACGTCCCAAATAAGCGGGTCGTCCTGTTCCGTCACGTTCTGGATGATCCCGAAAATGCCGGCCTCGGCGTTTGCCGCCATGCACCGGCCGTCTACCGCCCGGAAATAGGCGATGTCGTCACCCACAATCGTTTCGCCGGGCAGCATGGCGGTGGATGTTTTGCCGCAGGCACTCGGGAAAGCGCCCGCAAAATAGGTCTTGCGACCGCCTGCGCCATGTACGCCCATAAGGAACATGTGCTCGGCCAGCCAGCCTTCCCGGTCGGCTTTGCGAATCGTCAGGCGCAGCGCCAGTTTCTTCAGGCCCACTGTGTTGCCCGCATACTGTGTGTTCACACTGTACACTTTATCTGTGGTGTGGTCTATATAGATGCGTTTCTTGTCGGACTCAACGCTGACCATTCGCTCGTCCACTTTGCCGCTTGAATGCAGCGTGGCAAAGAAATCGGCCTTCGCGCCCAACCGTTTGAATTCCTCGTATCCAAGGCGATACAGCAGGTTCAGCGCGTGCGACACGTAAAAAGAATCGGTGCATTCCACACAGGGGATGCTGAAATCGGAGTTGTTCGGGCCAAGCGCCATAAAGCGCACCACCATAATGCGCCCCTTCATGGCACCCTGCAACAAGCCGCGCACTTCGCCCAGTCCTTCGTCGCGGTCCATCTGGTTAAGTGCCTTGCTCAAGGTGTCGCCCTTGGGCACCAGATACTTGGTCACTTCGCGGTCCCGACCCTGGTCTTCCATGCCGTCAAAATGAATGGTGTGCCCTTCCGTATTCAGGGGGCGCTCTTCCTGTAGCTTCATCGCCATCTCACGGGTATAGGCCACGTCTTCATCCGAGTCCGAGCTGACCCAGACACTTTCCGGTTCGCAAAGATCAATTGCATCAGCGATAAACGCGTGCAATCGCTCGTTGTCAATGGCCTCAAGCAACGCATAGTTGCGATCATCCATCTTTGCTCTTAATTTTTCTAAATGCGGATTACTCATATCCGGTTCCTTTCTGTGGGTTCACTTTCTGATTATTGTCTACCTGGCGCCCGTATTTTTTTGGACGGGCTTTGTTGCCTACTCCATTACCTGACCAACATCATTTGCCTCGGGCCGCGGCTTTTCCATAAGCACATACAACTATATCGCATGGACATACGCACCGAGGGGCGTACAGCGTATGACTTCGACGCGTTCGCTCGCTTTGCACCCGCCCGTAATACATCCAAGGGGCCTGGCAAAATCGCTGCGCCGTTCTAGTTGGAGTTTACCCGTCTAAGAGGATTCACTGGAAAGGGGCCAAGTCCTCCCACGGCGGGAAACCGCTGCCCTGTGATTTGCGCAACCCGCTCTTCGACACGAAAAGCTTGCCGTCAACCCACAAAAGTGCATGGAACAAACAGATACACCGGTACTGATCGTCTTTACTACGGTGTGTATCGGCCCATTTGCCCAGCAGGTCGCGATGCGACCCCCTGTCAATCTACCCGTTCCATAGTGGAATTATATATGCTTGGCGGACGGTTTTTCAAATTTATGACCTGCACCGCGCAATCCGGCTGTGCCCCCGGGCTTCAACACTGGTCAGCGGGGCGGCCCTTTACCGCTTATTTTTCCCGCCCATTTGCCTACCC